>CAYNRS010000468.1:0-2505 GCA_964399565.1 uncultured Ignavibacteriaceae bacterium | reverse complement strand
CTTCAACACCATTTTGTAACTCTCGAGACAGTCATCGGTCTTGCCAAGATTGTATTCTGCATCGGCCTTCGCATACCAAAGTTCCGGGTAATCGTTGCATAACGTCAGCGCTTTTTTGTAATCGACAAGGGCCTTCTTCGGTTTGTTTAGAGCGTCCCAGCAGCATCCACGTCCAAAATACGATTCGTAGTGAGTCGAATCATACTTGACAGCGTTGGTAAAACAGAAAATTGCATCTTCGTATTTCGACAACTCTTCATACGCATTGCCGAGATTGTGCCAGGCGGGCACATCAGAAGCTTCGTGTTTCAAGGTTATTTTGTAGCAATTGATTGCATCGTCGAGCTTTCCCAGGTTGGCATACGCATTGCCCATATTGTACCACGCCGAAGGGAACTTCTCGTTGATGGCCAGGGCCATTTCATAACTCTGGATAGATTCCTGGTAGTCACCTTTTCGGTTTAATACGATGCCCCTGTTGTACCAAGCGTTAAAATTGAACGGGTCCCTGTTGAGGTGCTCATCATAGGATTTCACGGATTCGTCCAATCTATCCATGAAATCAAGGCAATACGCAAGCTCATACCACGCATCTTTGTGGTCGGCATTGATGCCGAGAATCTTTCGAAAAGTCTGAGTCGCCTCCTCGAACTTTTCCTCCTTTTCGAGCGTCAATCCCTTGTGAAAGAGCGCTTCTTCGTTGAACGGGTCGAGTTCAAGAGCATTTTCGAAAGAAGAGAGAGATTCTTCAACGCGTCCGAGATTATCGAGAGTGATGCCGCGATTAATGCAAATTTCTGAGTCGGTAGGATTCAAGCTAAGTGCCTTTTCATAGCATTCGAGAGCCTCTTCGTATTTGAAGAGGTTGTTCAGTATCATTCCTTTCTGTTGCCAGGCATCAGAGTTAAAGGGCTGGAACGAAAGCAGCCGCTCCACGAATCGAAGAGCATCTTCATATTCTTCATGCTCAAAATAAAACTGTATGATTTCTTCGAGTGCTTCGGGGTTGTTGATGTCGCGCGAGCCGTTTTTGATGGATTCGCGGAATTTTCTCAGGTCGTCGTCGGATGGGTCATCGGACCTGCGGGGAAGGTCGTCGTCGCTGAATCGGTCAAGATCCGCCATCGTGTCCTTTCAGTTGTGGGAAATGCGCTCAGCCCTCAGCCCGACCTACTGTGAATAAAACAAATTTTGGAGTTGAAGTCAAGTAACGATTGAGCCGTTCGAGCCAACTTCAAAAGAATTCAAGGGAAAGCGTTTAGTCAGAATTGATTTTCGTGACATGTTGGAGTATATTAGCGTCTTAACTCTGTGGATGGTCGCCGAGAACATCAAAAATATACAAGAACGGATCGAAGAATCCGCTCTTCGAAGTGGCAGGCGACCTGAGGATGTAGGGTTGGTCGCTGTGACGAAGACATTTGGCGTCGAGAAGATCACGGAGGCCATTGAGGCCGGACAGCTTGATTTCGGTGAGAACTACGTCCAGGAGCTTGTTCAGAAGAGGGACCAGTTGGGGGATTCGCGGGCACGATGGCATTTTATCGGCCATCTACAGACGAACAAGGTAAAGTATATTGCGAAATTCATTCAACTTGTTCATACAGTCGATAACGAAAGGGTCGCTGGGGAGTTGCAGAAGCGGGGCAGACAGCTCAATCGTCCGATCGATGTCCTTGTTGAGGTTCGCACAACAGCTGAAGCGACCAAAACTGGTGTGGCAGTCAACCAAGTCCTTGACCTCGTGAAAGCGATCTCAAAACTTGATTTTGTACGCGTACAGGGCCTTATGACGATGGGGCCGTTTTCTGAGAACCCGAATGAGTCCAGGCCCTCATTTCGACAACTTGCGGGATTGGCCAAGGCAATCTCAAATGAGGGAATTGAAAACGTATCCATGAGGCACCTTTCGATGGGTATGAGTCATGATTTTGAAGTTGCGATAGAGGAAGGGGCCACCATTCTTAGAATTGGCACGGGAATTTTCGGAAGCCGAACAGAGGCTCATAACAAGTTCAAATTCACCACGGGAAGGTGATGTATGAAAATCACGCCGCTTGAAGTCAAACGTCAGGAATTCAAGAAAGTTCTTCGGGGGTATGACCCGGTTGAAGTTGATACATTCCTGGAAATGATTTCCAACGAACTCGAAGAGCTCCTGGGACTGAACAAGCAAATGAAGGACAAGGCCATAGAGCTCGAGACTCAGCTTGCTGACTATCGGCATATTGAAAAGACCCTGCAGCAGACGCTGCTCCAGGCACAAGAAACGAGCGGAAAATCGATTGAGAATTCCCGCAAAGAAGCTGACCTGATCATCAAAGAGGCGGAGCTGAAAGCGTCCCAGATCGTTGAAAAAGCGAGGACGGATTTTTCCCGAACAAAGGAAGAAATTGCCAACCTGAAAGCGCGCAAGGAAAGCATTATCAGTCGATTGAAGGTGTTGCTGAACTCCGAGCTCGACCTGCTTCGGGCTCTTGAAATCGATGAAGAGGACCTCTCCAA
>CAYNRS010000467.1:0-2513 GCA_964399565.1 uncultured Ignavibacteriaceae bacterium | reverse complement strand
TCCAAAAAGCCTGGGGGTTCCAGCAAGGACAACTTTTCAATCAGACCTTTGATCAAGACGGCCGGATTCTTTCCTTTGATGGGGTTGAAAAGGCTTATCTGCGTGATTCCCAAGGAGGACTGATTCGAAGTGACGGTTCCAGGGCGCTCACGACGGATGAGGCGGCGTTTGAATACAAACGTCAATATGTCTCCTATGCCTGGGATGACCAGAATGGAAAGGTTACGACCGCCGCCTACGGTTATGACGTGGCAGGGGAGAGGATCGCCGAAGCGGATACAAGACGGACTTATCAATTGGGCGCAGATAAGAAATCGGCTTACGGCGGGAAATTGGAATTTGAATATGCCTATGATCCCGAGAAACAGGTGCATTTTGAAAAGGTCTTTGACGCCAAGAATCGGGTGATCGTGGAACGGAATATGACCACGGGAGATCAGAACAATTACTTCTATGACGATGCCAACAACACGGTGACGCTCAAAACGAATCGGGGGGATTTTGAGCAAAAATTTAAATTCAGCGAGGCCCACCCAGGAGACATACGCTTTGCGGCCCTCCTCGAGGAAAAAAAGGAAGAACTGCCTCGGAAATTCGATGTGAAAGACCCGCTTACGTCCACGACAGAAATGGTGGATGGCAAAAAGGTCACCACCTATTTCAAAAACGGGCAAATCGTCGCGGTGGTAGATGAGAAGGGGAATGTGCTCAAAAGTTACACTCCGTTTATCGACCCGAGGACGAAGCAGGTCAGGGATGTGGGTTTCGACAAACAGGGCTTGACCTCCACTTCGGTTTGTCTGGATCCGAATTGCAATCAGGTTCAAGTGACGTATTCCGACGGCACCATTATTCGATATGACTTTGATACACAGGGAAACGTCGTGAATTGGACCACGATTCAGGGGACCGGCTTCATTATCAATGTGACGGGCAATCGGACCCAGGTGACGGTTTACACCAATGATGGGCGAACCATTGAGTATGAACAAATCAGTGGGAATTACAAACAGAAGAAAATCATCGATATCCACGGGGCTACTGAGACATTCCATTATTTTGAAAATGTGGAGGGCGCGGATCCCGAGATGAGTAATCCGGATCTGGATCTTTCAAGGCGCGAAAATGGAGACATGGTTTATTACAAAAAAGAAAACGGCACGACGATGACCGACCCCACAACTAGGCAGCCCTACGTGGATAAAATCGTCAAAAGAGACGGCAATGTGGTGACCTATCATTACTCGGCGCCGGATCAAAACGGGCATCGGACGCTTGAGAAAACGGTCGAGAAGCGCTCAGACGGCCGGTTTGTGATCGAGACCCGGTTTGACTCCAATGCACGCAACACGGCTTCTTATGTTTTTAATTATGCTGGGGCGCTCATCCAGGCTGTCAATATTTTCGAATACCGCTCGAACGATCCCCAGAACGCTGATTTTCGGATGGTCAAAAAAATCGATCAATACAATGTCCTAGATCTGAATGCAGACGAGGTGGCGGATCTTCCGGCCTTGGCGGATCTCCCGGGCACACAGAATGTCTGGCTTCAGAGCACCTCTCATTATCACGCGCCGGGGACGGGCGGAGACGTATACCGACTGGGTCTTGTCGATCACAATCTCAATTTTAGACGGAATGGAACTCTCATCTCGAAATCGGTTTATCGTTATCAGGGCGCAGTGACGCTCTTGGACGTGACAACTTACGAACCCGTCCAAGCGGGCGCTCAGTGTGTCGACGTCTCAACGTGCCGGAAAATCGAATTGAGGCGCTTTGAGACAGGTGCCTATCATGAAAGGCGGGAGAAGGAGAAAATCATTTATAAGCGGGATCCCAACGAAGCCTCCACGTCAACCAACAGTGTCGCTGTTACCCTGGAACGTTTTCAATACAAAGCTGACACCAACAACTATGATTTCACGAAACGCTTCAAAGTAGCGAACAATGATCCAGATACACCTGCCAATTTAACTCACATAAGTTCTTTTCGACTGGTTCCATTCGGAGAGACTTCCGCGATCCATGATTTTGGAAAAAATCTCATAGAAGAAAATGCTGAGGGCTCTGATGATACCTATACCAAACAGATTCAAGCCAAAGATACAGGTGATTTGGATCGAGATGGAGATACCAACGAACCTTCGACAGAAACCCTTGTTTATGAAGATGTTATCTTTCAAACCACCGGCAATTACGAAACCGCCACCTATCGAAACAACAAAAGCCGGACCCTTCAGGTCGAAGAAACCGAAGGCAACGGCGTCTTCTACATCAAAAGCTGGGTGATTGCGAATTTTACCGAGATGGGAGAATACAGTTGGTTAAAACAAAGCGTCAGCGAAGATCTTCAAACGAGGAGGCAACTGCTCGGGACTAACACTCCTAATGCTTTAGAAAGCTATGAAAACGTTTTTGACATCACTCGGTTTCGCGACAACACATGGACCGTAAAAACTGCCCATTCCTTTTCCATCGATGTCCAGGGCGACCAGTCCCGCTCCCGGATCAAG
>CAYNRS010000466.1:0-2542 GCA_964399565.1 uncultured Ignavibacteriaceae bacterium | reverse complement strand
GACGTTCTCATGAGGATTGCCGGCAAGAAATTGTCGGAGCAAAGAAAACTCGGGGACTTTATGACCGCCAAAGTCGAGGGGTTTCAGCCTGAGGACAGCGTTGCGTATGTGTTGAACGCGATGCATGTCGGCGGTTACCGTCACGTCCCGGTGGTCGATGAGACGGGTAAACCCCTTGCCGTTGTCTCTGTGAAAGACATTGTCGGGTTTCTGATTGAACACTTTTCCGAAGACATTTTAAACTTGCCACCAGCGCCCATGCGGAAGACCGAGCAGCGAGAGGGCGCCTAATCTGTTCACCTTAGAACAAAGATAAAAGGAGATCACTATGCCCTGGGTTATTACGCGACTGTGTGCAGATTGCCAGGATACAGCGTGCGTGAAGGTGTGTCCGGTGGATTGCATTTACGGTTTGACGGTTGAGGACGCTAATTACCGAAAACAGTTATTCATTCATCCCGAAGAGTGCATCAACTGCGCTGCATGCGAGCCCGAGTGCCCGTGGGGTGCAATTTTTGAGGATGCCTCAGTTCCAGAGATTTTCAAAGAAGATACGGAAATCAACATCCAAATCTTCCAGGCTAAACCGAAAGAGGAGTTCACCACGACACCGACGCCCGTTCTCGAGCATCCGACGCCGGAACAAATCGAAACGAACTACAAAAAGTGGGGATACCAAAAGTAAGGGAAAATCAGCTTTTACATTTGAAAGGGCAGCCGCGTGCTGCCCTTTTTTGTTTCACGTCGAGAATTCTAGTGCCGTTCCAAAAAAGTAACATTGTATTTTTCCAGACAGCTGCTTTGGCACGGATATCACTCGGAGTTAAAAACATCAACGCCTAAAACGTCCCCTCTCTGACGTTGGCCCGTGTGTTGAGAGACCTTATGTTAAAAAGAAAACCTCGAGTGCGTTGCGTATATTTGTGTGAGTCATTCACAAAAACATTGACGCAACACACAGGAGGTTGTGATGGTACAACATACAGAACTGGACTTTACAGGTCAAGTTGTCTGGATTGGACTGGATGTTCATAGACGATTTTGGCTGGTAGCAATCATGGTCGGAGATATGTTCCATAAATCATTTCATCAGGCTGCGAATGTCCAGGTGTTGGTGAGCTACCTTCACCGGAATTTCCCCGGCGCACAGTATCGTTGCGTTTACGAAGCCGGGTATTGTGGATTCTGGATTCAGGAAGAACTTGAACGGCATGGAATCCATTGTTCAGTTGCCAATCCGGCGGATGTTCCTACCACCGACAAAGAAAAACGCAACAAGACCAACCGTGTGGACGCGCGCAAACTGGTGCGAAGCTTGCGCAACGGGGATATCGATCCGATCTATATTCCCCCACGCCAAGCTCAAGAGGACCGGAGTTTGGTACGCACACGCCATCGGATGGTCTCGAAACAGACGCGCTGTAAAAATCAAATCAAGTCCTTACTCTGTTTCTATGGCATTAGTGTCCCCGAAGATATGAGCGAGCGCTATTGGTCTCGCCGCTTCATTGCCTGGTTGAAGGGACTGATGTTGTACAGCGATAGTGGCACCAATGCGTTGCACATATTGCTCAATGAACTCGAATACCATCGGTCAAGTATTCTCTCTGTCACCAAGGCCATCCGCCAACTGGCCAAGCAAGAGCGTTACGCTCTCAACGTGAAAAATCTCGCCGGCCTATCGGGCATTAGCACTCTGGTGGCGATGGTGTTCTTGACAGAGCTGGTTGCTCTTGACCGATTCCGCTCGCTGGATGCCCTCGCGGCCTATGTTGGTCTGGTTCCCGGTGAGGACTCCAGCGGTGACGATCGTACGATCACCAACATCACGCCACGCAAGAATCCTTACTTGCGCTGGATTTTGATCGAGGCTGCCTGGGTTGCTGTGCGAGAAGATCCGGCGTTGATCCTGGCTTTCAATCAATTGAGTCATCGAATGCCCAAGAATCTTGCCGTCATTCGTATCGCACGTAAGCTTCTGAACCGAGTTCGTTTCGTGCTCAAGAATCAGAGACCATACGTCTGTATCGTTGCAAATGAAGTCACAACACAAACTCGTTGAACTGAACAGTCAATACTAACGTGAGTCCGTTCATATATTCTTATTCAGTGGGAGTGCGCTACCTCCCCTCTGCAGTTTCTACTTCGGTGGAATATCTGCTCCTGAGAGACTGCGCCCCACATTTTTCTACCTCCTGACAAAGGGAATGCAGCCCATGCTTCGACCGGTGTCTGCTAATAAAAGGTTGCTTGTAGAACGTTGACTCATACCAAAACACGTACGCTCTTGACTTTTTACATAAAAGAGGGGAGCAGAGGGGTGTGTTCTTTTATCGAGTTCATTGGGTGAAATTGCAGCGGAAAAACACACACCCCTGCTGAGAATAAGCTATAGTTGTATCCCCTCTCGCTCACACTCAAGCCATCGCCGCAGAGGGGACTTTATCTCCGCCAAGGGCGGATCCGCCTCCGGCGGAAAAAACGTTGCCAGATAGAAAACACAAGAAAACCAAATTGGAACAGCACTAAGTATCTTTCTTCA
>CAYNRS010000465.1:0-2543 GCA_964399565.1 uncultured Ignavibacteriaceae bacterium | reverse complement strand
CGAAACGCGGACCTGATTGTTGAACATGGCGCGGGCTGGCGGGCGATCAACCTGCCAAACCTTATATTCAAAATCAGGCGCCTTGTTGAGTATCCCGATATCCTTCCCGCCATGCGCCAGTCAGCGGCAACCATCGCAAAACCAAACGCAGCGTATGAAATTCTCGAGGATGTCCATCGGCATCTGGAACGCCAGAACGGAGGCCAGCCATGAAAGTAAAACTCAATGGTATCACGATCAATTACACTGAACGCGGATTACCGCAAGGACTGCCGGTGGTCTTCATTCACGGGTTTCCGTTCAACCATTCAATGTGGGAACCCCAGATGAAGGCGCTTCCCAACAATATCCGTGCAGTAACGTATGACGTTCGGGGACACGGAGAAAGCGACGTTGCCGACGGTATCTATTCGATTGAAATATTTGTGGACGACTTGATGGCGTTGCTCGAACATCTGTCCATCGAAAAAGCCGTAGTGTGCGGGCTCTCGATGGGCGGGTACATTGCACTTCGAGGCTTCGAACGGCAGCCTGAGAAATTCAAAGCGTTGATCCTGTGCGATACCCGAACGGAAGCCGACACGAATGAGGGAAAGGTCAAACGTTCCGCCTCAATCAAGACAGTGAAGACGGACGGTGTCGGAGTTTTTGCCGACGGGTTCGTGAAAGCCGTCTTCGCTGAAAAGACATTCCAGAATAACCCCGCCGTGGTTGATATGATCAGGAACGTCATTAAGGGAAACTCTCCGCTCGGCATTTGTGGGACCTTGCTTGCGCTCGCTGCGCGAACTGAAACAACAGCCGCACTTTCTTCCGTAAAAGTCCCTACGCTCATCCTCGTCGGCGAGGAGGATAAACTCACCCCTCCCTCAGCTTCGGAATCCATGCGCGACCGCATTGCCAAATCGGAGATGCATGTCATTCCGCATGCTGCCCATATGAGCAATCTCGAAAATGCGGAAGAGTTTAACGCGCACCTTCTTCCGTTCTTAAAGAAACTGATATGAGTGTTCTGATGTTTCAATGACTCGCCTCCAGGAACTCCAACGTGAAATTATTGCGTGCTCCAAATGCCCCCGGCTCGTCTCATGGCGGCAACGTGTTGCCCGGGAAAAAATAAAACGTTTCCAGCATTGGGAGTATTGGGGAAAACCGAACCCGGGTTTCGGAGATCCCCGAGCACAGCTTCTCCTTGTGGGATTGGCTCCGGCAGCTCACGGCGGCAATCGCACAGGAAGAATGTTTACCGGCGACCGAAGCGGCGACTGGCTCTATAAGACGCTTCATAAGTTCGGATTTGCCAATCAACCATCGTCGGTCTCCCGGAATGACGGCTTGACACTCAATGACTGCTACATCACGGCGACATGCCGATGTGCACCTCCGCAGAACAAGTTAAAACCGTCGGAAATAAGGAACTGCCGTCCGTATCTCCTGAAAGAGCTCAATCTCCTGAAAGATGTCAGAGTCATCGTTGGATTGGGAAAGGTCGGTTTTGACTCCGTTGTGAATTGCTTTCATGAACTTCGCTGGGCATCGTTTGAAAAGAAACCTCATTTCGGTCATGGAGTGGAATGCATGCTCACCGAACGCGTCACATTGCTTGGGTCATTCCATCCAAGTCAACAGAATACATTCACAGGAAGACTGACCCAACGGATGTTTGATTCAGTTTTCCAGCACGCAAAAAGGATTTTGTCGCGATGAGATTTCTCAAGGAATACAAATTTGTTCTGGCCATTTGCGGATTTTTCCTGTTGCTCGGATTCCTTCGCATCAACGATCTCTCTTTGTATACGGACAGTACGAGATACGTCATCTGGGGAACATCGGTGGCCCAGCTTAAAGGATTCGTGGACGATACGCAGCCGGACCCCGACCGGTATGTGGTGAACGCTCCGCTGTATGCCGTTGTGCTTGTCCCGGCGATGGTCTTTTTCCCCATGTCCATAATCGCCGCGAAGGTGTGGACTCTTCTCTGGGGCGCATGCGCTGTGTTTCTTTTCTATTCGTGGTGCGCAAGGTTGTGCGGACGAGTTCCAGCGTTGCTGGGCTCTTTTGTGCTCGCGGTGAACCCGCTGTTCCTCATAAGTTCCACGGAGGCGCTCTCAGAAGCGCCGTTCCTCGCCCTCATGTTTCTGATCTTCATGCTGTTCGAAAACATCATGGAAGAGGAGAACCCGTCCCAAAGCACTCTCGCCGTGTTTTTCATTTCCGCATCGCTCTCTGTCCTTCTTCGGGAGGTCGCTTTCACGCTTGTGGGAGCCCTGTTCCTCGCCCTCGTGTTCCGGAAAAAAGCAAAGTATGGATTCCTGCTGATTGCGTGTGTGTCGCTCGCCTTTGCACTTTGGATGGTGCGTAACATCGTGATCGTCGGCGAGACTCCCTCCGCTCAGAGCACAAATGTCAGTTTCATTTTCCAGCACGCATTGACTTCTCCAGACGCACCTTTTTCTGAGGAGCTCTGGGCGCGCATCCAGTCAAACATCGGCGGCTTCGGCATACACCTGGCGGGAATGTTGTTCTACCCTTTTCCTCCGAAC
>CAYNRS010000464.1:0-2548 GCA_964399565.1 uncultured Ignavibacteriaceae bacterium | reverse complement strand
CTACTGGAGGAGTCATTATCACTTCAATGACCCAGCGGACACCCAAATTAATCCGCTCGGGTCCATGCGTTGCAAGGAAATTATTGTCAACACCGTATTGCCGATCGCACTTCTTTATGCAAGGATTTTCAGAGATAGCGAGGTTCGCGAAGGAACGTTACGACTGTTCGAAGTATTGTCTCCATCAGCGGAAAACGCGCTCACTCGGATTATGGAGACGCAGCTTATCAGGGGAAAAGTCTCGTTGAATTCTACAAGCAAGCAGCAAGCCGTCCTTCAATTGAACAAATACTATTGCAGCAGGCATAGATGCTCAGAGTGCGAGGTCGGGAGGGTCGTTTTTTCAGAGAATTCCTTAGTTACGCGAAGTCTGGCCTAGTTTGTCTCATTTCAGAACAAGCATTAAAAATTCACTAAATTTGGCGCAGGTCACATCGAGCTATCTTGAGGCAGTGTAATTTGACCCTCAAGAGATTAAACCACTACACGAATCAGCCTGTCTATAAAACATCCACAGATAGGCTCTGTAGTAAAGCAATTCCTTTCTCAAAATGGGGGCTCTATGTTCAAACATTTGCGTCTGAGTTCTTCTCTCCTTGCTTTTCTCATCCTTACAGGGGTCCAGTCACTAGTAGCTCAATCGTTTGCCTCGTTTTCGCTCTCCGCTGTTCCGACGGACACGGGCAGAGGGTTTCGCCTAAACTGGACAGCGCCACAGAATGTGAACGTAAGCTACTATTTGGTGTACCGGGCTCCAGGGTCTAACCCGGAATCGAAGCCTGACTCCGTGGCTTATGGAGCGCCCATCGACACCGTAAAGCAAACACTTGAACGCGTATATCGAGACTTTCCCCCCATCGGCGGTTATTTCTATCTGGTGCGAGCACGGACGGCCTCAGGAATGCACTTGGTGAGTAATCCCATCTTTGTTGTCTTGTGGCCTGAGTTCCATCTCGCAGCATTCCTGGCTGATTCAGGTCGCGTGAAGCTTATGTGGAATACGCCAGTCAACAACGTCAGCCATTATCTCTTGCTCCGCGCCCCGGTTTCTACTTCCGGCGCTGTTCCCGATACAAACCTGTTTGTGCGCGTGGATTCACTCCAGGCGAGCAGAAACGAATACAGAGACACTTCTTCGGTCATAAGAAATGCCGGAACGTATGCTTATTTCCTGCGCGCCATCCCGATAACGGGGCCGCGCCTGCTCTCGAATCTTGCATTTGTGTATGTCCCGCCTTTGACTCCTCCAGAAACATTCAGGCTCACGGCCGCGCTCGATACATCAGACGGCAACAAGGTGGTGGAACTCCATTGGGTCGCCCCGACGAACGTGACAGTGCTGAAATACTCGCTTTATAGAGCTGAGTTCAACGAGGTGGGTGTCCCCATCGATCCGTCAAAATGGTCGGTCGTTGTTGATTCGACAAATCAACTCGAGTATGTTGATTCCCTTGCCTCGGGATCTAAGGGAGGATTTGCCTACATCGTCAAGGCGAAGATCGGCTCCACGCACTTCATCAGCTCCAATGTTGCCGGAGTATATCTTGGAACGCCAACATTCTTATATATCAAATTATCAGCAACACTGGTGGCTGGAAAACCAAAGCTGACATGGATTGGCCCCGAAGGGACGACGTTCAGCAAATTTTACGTTTATCGATCGCCCATCAACGAGCTCACCGTAATTCAGCCCTTTACCCTTATTGATTCGACCGTCTCGACTCAATACACTGATACAACCGCATTGCCGACAAACCGTGGCTATGCATATCAGGTTAAAGGAAAGACATCAACACGACTTGTTGAAAGCAATGTGGCACCGGTGATACTGGTGGAGAAGCTGTCTCTCACTGCTTACACAGACTTTGAAACGGGGTCTATAAAGCTGAATTGGACGGAACCAGTCAACGAAGAAGCCTTGTATTATCGCATTTATCGTTACCCTGTAACAGATTCTCTCTGGCGGACCCCAGATACAACAAAATGGGTTTTTGTCGATTCGGTGACGACGCACGAGTACAGAGACAAGCCTGTGGCGCCAACACTCGGGGCTGGTCAATTCCTGAGAGGGTTTGCTTATTTTGTGCGAGCAATTCTCACGGGCGACCGTTCGCTTCATACGAACATCGCTTTCGTTCCATGGCATCCGCCGGTCGTGGAACCGTTTGTCCTGAGAGGGCATGTTGAATCGGATGGCAAGGTGGAGTTGGAATGGAATAATCCATCGGCTTTCACGCCGGTGAAGTTCTTCCTCTTTAGAAAAACGCTGCCAAGAAACACGACAGCGGTGGATAACAGTGGTTTTGTCTTGGTTGACTCGACAACAAGCCATGAGATCCTTAACACGCCGCCTTTGGCTTCATCGAACTCCTTTGCCTACTACGTTGAAGCGCGCGGCTCGACGGACACGCCGGTGGTGCTGACAGGCACGACGACGATGCCGAGGCGCAACGCGGCGAAGTACGTCACGAGCCACTCGACCAGGTTCGTCATGTGCAGCGCTAGGACGTCGCCGCGCTGCGCACCAAGCCGAACGAGACCTGCACTC
>CAYNRS010000463.1:0-2552 GCA_964399565.1 uncultured Ignavibacteriaceae bacterium | reverse complement strand
CGTGATCGGCCACCATGCTCATGTTCCGCAGGGAATTGAAGAGTACCGCAACAAGCTCATCTTCTCGTCACTGGGTAATTTTGTGTTTCTTCAGTCTCCATACTGGAGTCGCCGCTCGTACGGCGTTGACCTGCTTATCGAAAAGACAACGGAGAGCACGCACCTCTCGAGCGTACGACTTCTCCCCCTTCGCGCAGGTTATCAGCCATCTCCTGAGCTCAGTAAGGAAGAACTTGCAAAGCTCATTGGGCGAGTGAAATCCTCCTCAAATGTTCACATCGAATCCCGGGATTCCCTGTTTTTTGTCCAGATCCCTTCATTCACCAGCAAAGAAGAAAAGTGAAATTTCTCTTCATGACGTTGACTCTTGGAGCCGCACTTGCACTGAGCGCCTGCGAGAGCGAAGAAACCACTCAGCAAATCAGCGTGGAGCGGAGATTTGCCGTCGGTATGGAAAAGTTTCAGAATGAGGACTACCTCGAAGCGATCGAGGATTTCAAGATTGTCACTCTCCAATTCCAGGGCAGCACGCTTGCTGACGACGCCCAGTTCTACATGGCAGAAAGCAGATTTTTGCGCGAGGAATACGTTCTGGCGGCGTACGAATACGATGTTCTGCTGCGATCAATGCCAACAAGCGGATTTGGCCCGCGTGCCCGGTTTCAGAAAGCCATGTGTTACTACAACCTCTCGCCGGAATCATTCCGAGATCAGGAATATACGCGCAAGGCCATCGATGAATTCCAGGCCTTTTTAGAGTACAATCCGACCGACTCCCTGGCAAGTCATGCTGAGGCAAGAATTTCCGAACTGAACATGAAGCTCGCCAGGAAAGAGTATGAAAACGGAGTCATCTACATGAAGATGGAGTATTTCAAATCGGCGACAGTGTCCTTTGATTTCGTTCTGGAAAAATATCACGACTCGCCATACGCCGAGCCGGCTCTGCTGGGAAAGGCGGAGGCGCTCTTTCGCAGAAGGCGGTATCTGGAAGCGAACGTAGAAATCAAGAAGTTCTTTGAGAGGTATCCAGCGAGCCTGTTGAGGTCCGAGGCAGAGAGTCTACAGAAGGACATCAGTGCCCGGACTTCTCAAATTTCTGGCGCCGATCAAAATGCCATTCCTCCCAAACCCGACTCGGCACAAACAACATCGAAATCACAACGATGAAAGAAAAAAAAATCAAGCCGGTCAAAGAATCGCAGGTCGAAATGACGGAAATGGTGCTTCCGAACGACGCAAATCGTTTGGGAAATCTTCTCGGCGGCCGGCTCATGCAATGGATCGACATTGCTGCAGCCATCGCTTCCTGGCGTCACACGAACCGTATTTGTGTCACGGCTTCCGTCGATGAGCTTCATTTCCTCCATCCCATCAAAGTCGGGGAGGTGGTCATCTTGAAGGCCTCAGTAAACCGTGCGTTCAGAACCTCTGTTGAAGTGGGTGTTCGCGTGCTGAAAGAGAATCCTCTCACCGGAGATCGCAAACACACAAACACGGCGTATTTGACGTTTGTCTCTGTGGACAATGACGGAAAGCCAGTCCCCGCTCCGCCCGTCAAGCCTGTTACGAAAGAGGAAAAACGGAGGTACCGGGAGGCTGCAGAGCGAAGAACCCAAAGGCTGAACCGTCGAAAAAAGTTTTGATTGGTTACAACAACCAGGGGGTTTCTGACAGCCACATCTGTGCCCCGCGCAAACATCCAATTGTTCCAATACTATTGCCGTCCTTTCGAGCGAAGATATGGTGTCTTCGACTTGCGAGGTTCAATTCGGTTTGTCGTATCTGCGATTTTTTCTTTTTGGCTTCTTCTTGAATCCAGCCAAAGCCAGGACCATGATATTGCTTTTGGCGCTGTCCGTACCATTGGGATTCCGTTCGGAATCGACAGGGGGCGAATGGCCTATGACCCGAAACTCAAATCCCTGGACGCAGTTGTCTGGACTGCAGGTCATGATGCGATCTATCATGCTGTCATGGAACACTCGCTCGGCCCGATTTCTTTCCGAAAACTGCATTCTCCAAAGCCCTTCGACGAAGTATATGTTGCCGACTTCAACAATGACCGGCGAAACGACCTGTTGATCCTTAGCAAGTCTGAGAAGATCATCCAACTTGCAGCCCTCGTCCGGGATTCGATCAGGATTGTGTCGACGTTGAAACTTCAATTTGAGCCTGCCGACCTGGTCGTGGGGGACATCAATAACGACAAGAAACTGGACATCATCCTCATTGACCTCAAGAATCAAGGGGTTGTGAATTATATCGGGGACGGCCGTGGCGGATTTAAAGAAGGAAAGACTATTGCACCGGAGAATGCCGTTTCGAGGCTGGCGTTTGCGCATTTGAACAACGACAACATCGTTGACCTCATCCTCTATGACTGGGTCAAGAGCGAACTTCATCTTTTCTACGGGGTGGGAAGGGGCAAGTTCCTTGACCAAACAGTTCTTCCCATTGAGGGCGATTTAAGAGATCTCCTTGTTCTGGACAAAGCAAGGGAAGGGTTCCTTGATCTTCTCCTAATCATGAAATCGCCAACAGAACTCCAA
>CAYNRS010000462.1:0-2553 GCA_964399565.1 uncultured Ignavibacteriaceae bacterium | reverse complement strand
GGAGTTCGCCGAGTTTTTCAAGAATTTTATAATGTGCCCCGGTCTGGCCAATCATGTCATGCGCGAGTCGCGAAGTTCAACATCTGCTCAGCGCAAGGTACAACTATTTTGACGCAATTCCTTTAAGCCTTGCAAGGCGAGATTTTGCGTCGGCTAATTCAGGCAGGTCTTTGTCGGCATCCTTCCAGAGCGTGAGAAATTTTTCATAGTTCTCCGTGGCGAGTTTCTTGTCGCCTTTTTTCTCATAGATTTTGCCCCACAAGTGGAAACTTCGCGGGTAAAAGAGTGCCCGGTAGCCGGAATTGTTGTTGTAGGTTTTCTGTAGTTGAGAAAGCAACGTCGCCGCACTCTCAAGTTGTCCCGAATTGAAGAGACATTCAGCGGTGGTATAGAACAGGAGGATTTTCAGGTTATCAAACGCGCCGGCGAGCGCACTATCAAGGTAGATCTCAGCTTTCGAACAATTCTGTTCAGTCGAGTAGATCAGCGTCCGGTAAAAAGGATCCACCCATTTGATGGAAGCGAACCTCTTGACGAAGATGTTCTCTGCTGCCTGGACATTCCGTTGAAACACGTACAACATCGCTAACTGTGCCCAGTAGTTAACGTCCTGGTTTGAAGCCTGGAAACCGTAGGTTTTTTCTGCGAGTTTTGTCGCCCCGTTCATGTCGCCGCGTTGCAGAATGAGGGTGATTGCTTTTGTCGTGATCGTTCTTGTTGCCAGGCCGGTATCGCGAGACTGCCAGTACGATTCAATCGTTTTGTCGAAATATCTCTGCGATTCCTCGAGCTTGCCACGATAAGCTAGGATGACCGCAAGCCGCTCAAAACCAAGTCGTTTCACGGGAGCAGGCTGGCCTTCACGAAGGAGCGATTGAAGCTCAGTTTCCGCCCGTACGTATTCACCGCTGTAGGTATACAAGTCTGCGATTGACGATGTGAGCTGGAAATTTGCCGGGAAGAGGTCACGCGCCTGTTGCAAGGTCTTCAGGCCCTCGTCAAGTCGATCGAGTCTGACGTATGCCACAGCCAGCAAGCCATAAGCTTCCTCGGAACTCGAAGCTGCTGCGTATCTTTTCGCGACATCGAGCATTTTTTCGTGCTGCTTCAGGTCACGGTAAGTCCACGTGAGGTGTTCGAGTGCTCGCTCCATCGTAGGATCCATGACAAGAACTTTTTCGAGATACTCCGCTGCAACAGCTAAATCTCCGGCATGATATGACCAATCTCCAATGTTATACAACATTTCTTTTTCGTTGGGATGAACTTTTTCCATCTCTCGAAGCACGGCGATACCTGCTTCGTAACCTCGATAGATCTCCGCCTCTTGTGCTTGCACCAGATAGCGTTCTTTTTCGGGAATTCGATCAAGGTGAGCGATCGCCTTCTGCAATGGAACTTTGGCGCGTTCTTGTCCCCCCGGTTCCCAGCTGGTTGCATAAGAGAGACGGTAAAACGCAAGCCCAAATGTTGTGTCAAGTGTAGCTGCTTTTCGATACTCCTCTTGGGCTTCCAGGTATTTTACTCTGTTCATAAGCTGCTCGCCCTGGAAAAAATGTTGGTACGCCTGCATATTTGATGTCGTTATTTCTGCTACACTTTTGCTGGCAGATTGGATTTCCGTCCGGTTTTCTTTGAAGCCTTCCCTCGTTTTCTGTGAGAGCTTATCGAGCAGGGAGGGGACACTTTCCTGTCCTTCACCGGTTTCAGTTGCCGTGAAGAGATATTTGCCTTCTTTGGGATCGACCACCTTGAGGTCGATGGTGTAGACTTTCCCGAATTTGCGGATGGAAGTCAGCAATAACGAATTGATGCCCGCCTGGCTGCAAATTTCCTTGCCGAGATTTTCGTCGATTCGTTCCGTATTTGCTTTGCCCAAAACTTTCAGGATGTCATGCATCCGAGAACGCGGAAGGACGTCAAGTCTGCGCGATTGTTCGAGCGCAGTAATAAGCATGCCGGAGAGTCCGTCGAGTTCCGGTTCTTTCGTCTCGTTCACAAAATCTGCAACCACGACGGGAAGGCGTTCTCCGTTCGAGGACGTTTTGAAGAATAAGAAATACACCAGGCCAACGACAAGAAGGCCGGCAAAGACCATTGCGGGAATCAGAAACGAGCGCGCACTGAACGAGGGAATATTGAACGTGACCGATGTCGTCGTTGCATGCTGAGGAGCCTTCGTCGATGGCTGTTGCGGGGAAGAAACGGGTGATGTCGGCCTTTCTTCAACAATGGTTCGATGCACTTTGCTGGTTTCTTTTTTGAGACGACGCAAGTCGATGACCATATCGTGCACAGTTTGGTAGCGATCTTCGGGGTCTTTTTCGAGTGCACGGCCGAGAATGTGCGTGAGTTCCGAGGAGGCATCAGGCAGATATTTTGTCAGAGAATCCGGGTCTTCGTTGACAATGGAGTAGATCATAGCGGCCTCGTGTTCTCCACGGAAGGGAGAGTGGCCCGTCAGCATTTCGAAGAGCACAACGCCAAAAGAAAAAATATCCGAACGCGAATCAACTTCGCCACCCTGAATTTGCTCGGGCGCCATGTACGCGA
>CAYNRS010000461.1:0-2553 GCA_964399565.1 uncultured Ignavibacteriaceae bacterium | reverse complement strand
ATCCCGATGGAGCATCCGATCGCAGCGCTCGTCCAGGCAGCCGACGCCATCAGCGGCGCGCGGCCGGGGGCGCGAAGGGAGTCCGTCGAAGAATACATTAAGAGGCTCGAAAAGCTTGAGGCGATCGCGAAGTCGTTTGACGGCGTCCTGAATACGTACGCCATTCAGGCGGGAAGGGAAGTGCGTGTGATCGTAAGCCATGAACGACTTGACGATGCTGCAGCCGACCAACTTTCGCATGACGTTGCCAATAAGATTCAGCAGGAGCTCGATTTTCCCGGCCAAATCAAGGTCACGGTGATCAGAGAGTTTCGCTCTGTTGCCTACGCGAAGTAAAACACGCCGGGACCTCACTTCAATTCTCCAATCGACGGACCATCCCCACATTTGAAGAAACAGAAAACCGGGATTCTCAAAGTAGGCGTCACGGGTGGCATAGGAAGCGGCAAGTCGACAGTGTGCAAAGCCTTCGAGACTTTGGGAGTGCCGGTGTTGTACGCAGACGAAATCGCAAAAAGGATCAGCAACACCGACCCTGGCGTTAAGGCAGCGATTGTGAGGCTTCTGGGAGACTCAGCCTACGACAGAGACGGAACGCTGAACCGTGAACACGTCGCGTCGAGGATCTTTTCGCAGAAACAACTCCAGCGGAAACTCAACGCTATCGTTCATCCCGAAGTAGAGAGGGAACTCGATCAGAGAATCAGCGAGCTTCAGGCCGTGGGGGAAAAAATGGTTATCGTTGAAGCGGCGCTCATTTATGAAGCGGGATTGGATAAGAAGCTCGATGCCATTGTTGTGGTAGATGCGGAGGAAAATCTTCGTATCAACCGGCTTCGGTCGAGAGACGGAACGACAGAGGCTGCTGTCCGGCAGCGGATGAAATCTCAATGGAACCCGGCAATCAAACTGAAGAAGGCCGATTACATCATACACAATAATTCCACGACGGAAGAGCTCCAAAAGAAGGTTGTCTTCCTCCATGCACTCTTCCAAAGCCTCTAGGAATTTCAATTGAAGCCGGAACTTTTTGAAAAAGAACAACAATTCTTTTTTCACACCTATAAACGATTAACGCTGGATATCGATCGCGGCGAGGGATGTTATCTTGTTGCGCGGGACGGCAAACGTTATCTGGATTTTTTTGGAGGGCTCGCGGTCAACGCTTTAGGCTACAACAATCCCAAAGTGAACGACGCCATCCTGCAGCAAATCCATAAATACATTCATCTCTCGAACTACTATGTTCAGGAACCCCAGGTAAAGCTAGCGGAAAGGCTCATTCAGGTAAGCGGCTACAAAAAGCTTTTCTTCTCCAACAGCGGAACAGAAGCCATTGAAGGCGCTTTGAAGCTTGCCAGAAAATGGGGAAAGTCCACAGGCAAGACGGAGCTTCTTGGGCTCTCGAATTCCTTTCACGGACGCACCATGGGCGCTTTGTCCCTGACGGAACGGCCAAAATATCGGGAGGGATATGAGCCTTTTTTGGAGGGTGTGAGCCACCTCCAGTTTAGCGATGTGCAGGCCCTCCGGAAAAGCGTAAATGAAAAAACTCTCGCTGTATTTCTGGAAGTCATCCAGGGTGAGGGGGGCATTAACGTGATCACGCAGGAGTTTGCGGATGAGCTGAGGTTGCTTCAAAAGAAATTCGGTTTTCTCATCGTTGCTGATGAAATCCAATCGGGTATGGGACGCACAGGCAAGTTTTTTGGGTTCGAGCACTTTCGTCTGCAGCCCGACATAGTGATCATTGCCAAAGCCCTCGGTGGCGGACTTCCCCTAGGTGCGTTTCTCGGCAACGAACGCGTGGAGGAGGTTTTCACGTACGGAGTTCACGGTACGACGTTTGGCGGAAATCCCGTGGCGTGTGCGGCTGCCAAAGTTGTATTGGATGAGATTTTGGAAAGAGACCTTATGAAACGAGCCTCCGTAATTGGCGATGCTGTCAAGTCGGGCGTTCAAAAGATCCAGCAAGAACTTCCCGGCATCATCCGCGAAGTAAGAGGCTTTGGGTGTATGTTGGGCATCGAATTGAAGTCTGAGGGCCAACCCGTGGTTGACATGATGCAGGAACGGGGATTGCTTATTAATTGCACGAACACGAACGTCCTTCGCTTGCTTCCTCCGTACATCGTTCAGCCGGAACATTGCGATATTTTGCTCCACGAGCTGAGAGAGGTTCTCTCTTCGCTGCCGAAAAAATGAAAGTTTTCTTTCCTTGAAAATTCTGGTTCCATAAGCTATATTCCTTCCCATGGAGCTTCAGCCGAAGCATATTCATGCACCCGCTGTGTATGGCGATTTCTGGTTCAATTCCGATCCGATTTCGATTTCGGCACTTCAAGGTAGCAGCGTAATCCTCCTGGATTTCTGGGAGTACTCCTCCATTTCCTCCATTCGCAGCCTTCCCTACATCAAGGAGTGGAAACGCAAGTACGAAGACTTTGGGTTGACGGTGATCGGAGTTCATACGCCGGAGTACAAGTTTGCCCGTTCTCAAGAAGTCATCCAGCATGCGTTGAGAGACCTTGGAATCCAGTACCCAGTTGTTAC
>CAYNRS010000460.1:0-2568 GCA_964399565.1 uncultured Ignavibacteriaceae bacterium | reverse complement strand
CAGGACGGCAACATGGCCGCCAGAGAACTCCCCAACATACACCGTTGTGACCCCTTTTTCGTTTTTCAGTGTATTGGCATTCAATGGAAGACGACATTTTCGATGGAGGTCGAGAATTCCCGTTTGCTCGAATTCCGAATCGGGTGCAGGAAAAAGATACCTCACGAAAACGTGGGCATAATGTGTTCCCGCCAGCTGTGCATAGATCTTCGTTGAACACGCGAGAGCTCCTCCGTTCTTCACATACGCCCGCAATCCCTCCGCCTCGCGTTCGTCGATCGAGGAACCCACAACGACAACACTGTACTCCTCAACCGAAATTTCTTCGCCCACGGATGCATGTGGAAGACCCTCCTGTCGTAACAATGACTCCCAGCCGAAAGAGTCTCCCAGTATTCCCACGTTCAGCTGCATTTACGCCTTTCTCACGAGATTGAGGATTTCCTGAGTCGTAACCGCACGCATCGCCAGCACGGCACCGCCATACACAATTGCTCCCACCAGGATGGCGATGAGGAAATGAAACGAGAATGAGAATCCGACAACCGCCGCCATGACGGCTGTCGCAGTCATCATTTTTCCAACTGATTTCGGACGCACCACGGTCGCAAAGCGCTCAAGACGAACATGAAGAAGCACGAGAGTGATTCCTTCCGCGAACACGATTCCAAACGCGGTGCCGATCGTTTCGAAAGCCATGGTGAGCAAAGTTACAGCAAAAACATAGATCGCCGCGCTGATGAACATCACTTTGCCAAACACTTTATTATGGCCGAGAGCAAGGAGCGATGTGGCATACACCGAATTGATGATCGTCAGGAAGAAGAACCAGACAAAAACCCGAAGCACACCGGCAGCAGCGCTATAGTCACTGCCAAAAACAAGGTCGACAATCGGTTGAGCCAACATCATACCCCCGACTGCGATTGGCAATCCCACGAGGATGAGCCAACGCAGAACTTCACTTGTCTGTCGGGCAAGAAGGTCTGACGACATTCCCTGCCAACGTGTAAGGGCTGGTAAAAGCAGTGGCGCTAGAACCCGATCTACCATGAGCAGATAAAACACGATCTTACTCGCTGCGCTGAAAATGCCGACATCGCTCTTCGTCATGAGAAACGCCAAAACGAGTGGAGGAAAATTAACGGTCACTTGTGCGAAGATGTAACCAAGTCCCACGGGAACGGACTGTCTCAAGAGCGCACGCCAGGTTTCCGGACGAAATCGAAGATTGAGTCTTCCGGCTTTGAGCCTGTGTTTTCTAAGCAAAATAAAGGCAAAAAGGAAGTCGCCGAGGACAGCTGCAACTGGAACCCACAGAATTTCATCCGACGAACGTACAAAAAGCAGAAGAAGCAGGACATTGAGCGCCGGGGAACTCACGCGCCCGACCGCCATCACATTCACATCCTCCTTGCCGAGAAAATACCATTCCATCAGGACCGCGTAGGCAAAAACGCTGACCGAAAAAATCATGACGACCCAGGCCGTCGACGAATCCTCAACAAAAACGAATGAAATGACGCAAATGAGAACGACGACGACAGCCGAAATTGCCAATCGAAGACTTACAATATCGCCCGCAAGATCGTCCGGCGCTCCGTGCGCAATCTCCCTCGCCCCAACAGCCGTTAAACCCATTGCGCTGACCATGATTCCGACCGACAGAACGGCATATCCTATGTTGATAGCGCCGAAGCCTTCCGTTCCAAGGACACGGGCAAGATAAGCGACGGAGATGAATCCAAGCAGCCTCCGCACAATATCTGCCGACAACAGCGAGAGAAAATTTCTCACAGCCGATTTCATGGTGTCAGCTCCGAAACAATCCGCAAGAGATTCCCTTCTCTCTTCCTTTTCGGAAAGGAGGCTGATATTCGTTTTCGGGCAAGTTTTGCTTTGCGGGCCGGCGCTTTCAGTGCCAATTGTATCGCGGCCGTCAGGGCGTCGGCGTCGCCTGGCGGAATGAGAAAACCGGCATTCCCCACTGCATTCCCGTTCCCCCCCACATTTGTGGCCACCGGAATGCATTCGCACAACATGGCTTCACACAAAGTGTTTGGCAATCCTTCGCGCCTAGACGGCTGACAATATACTTTTGCGCTTCTGTAGTAGTTCAGGAGCTCAGACCTTTCAATGGGCTGGATGACCCTAACGTTCGCGGGAACATCGAGATGCCCTACAGCAAGCCGATGAACGCCGATCAATGTGAACCTGGTTTTTGGAATCCTCCTCGCTGCTTCGATGATGGTATCGATACCTTTGAGCTCGACGCGACGATTATTGAGGACAACAGCGACGCAAAGAACTTCATGTCGCTTTGTGCCTTTCGGCGTCCAAAACGATGGATCATACCCAGTCGGGATGTATTCGATGTTCTTACCCTTGTAGTCCGCCCGCGCGATTGCTTCCCGGCGGAGGCTTTCATCCACGACAAGGATGCGATCCGCATTTCGAAGTGCATAACGAATAAGAGGCGCCCTCCACCAACTGAGGAAGATGCCGTACTTCAGCTGCTGCTCACGTGCAACATCCACACCTCCGACGACGATTATTGTTTTTGCGCCA
>CAYNRS010000459.1:0-2569 GCA_964399565.1 uncultured Ignavibacteriaceae bacterium | reverse complement strand
TGGCACGAACGTTGCACTTAGAGCCTTCATCGTCCAATCCGGAGCTTCTCGAACGGCGTCCATGTACGACCTGAACAAGATATTCCCCTGGCTATCTATTCGCAGCAAGCTCATCATTGCCTTCACGGGGCTTTCCATCATTCCCGTTGCTCTGGTTGGCCTGCACAGTATTTTTTCGAATGTCACAATGATGAAGGACATCGCTTACGAAAATCTCTCGCACGATGTACACATCATCCGCAGGAACACGACGAACTTTCTTTCGGGGGTAGATGCTGACCTTCGACTCATTCGGAACTTCTCTTCCTTTCGTCGCCTTCAACGTGTTCTTGAACGTTCTCCTTTTCCCGTCGAACACCCTTCCCTTCAGCAATTGACCGATGAATTGATTGCATTTGCAGAGTCGAAGAACATTTATTATCAGATCCGACTTGTCAACGGCCAAGGAGACGAATTGTTGAGGGTGGAGTCCGAAAGCGCTTCAGATGAGCGTCGGGTGTACCACGCCACGGAACGCTCCCATCTCAACCAAAGCCGTGAAAGCTATTATTCACTCCTTGTGGAAAACTTACGCGCGGACGAGATGATCTTTGCTCCTGCGGAGCTTTCAGACCAAAACAATAACCGTGTCCCCGTCATCAGCTTCGCTGTGCCTATCCGTGGTGCGGCAAAGCGACTGGGAATTCTGATTGCAAATGTTTACGCCAAGGATCTCTTTCAGGCTGTCGAGGCGGGCCGTCATCTTGACGTGAAAGGCAAAGTGGTGCTCGTAAACAACGAAGGGCACTATCTCTATCATTCCGACAAGAAGAAAGAATGGAACAAGCTGCTCGCTTCAAGGGAAGAAGACAATCTCAAACGTGATTACCCGTCAGAAGTCACTGCTGCGATTCTCTCGGGCAGGGAAGGCATTTTTACGGACGCCGCCGGCGAAATTATTTTTTATGGTCCGCTTTTTTATGAACAGAAGGCTCTTTTGAATAACGAAGGTGCCGCGGGTCTCTTTCTTCCCTACTTTGTTTTCGAAGCCCTCCACGAGGACGTGATCCTGGGTCCCGTCTGGTCGTTTGCCTGGACGTTTGGCGGTTTTCTGGTTTTGTTTCTTGGCACGTCGGTCGGGCTTGGGTTGCTCGCCACGCGCCAATTTACAACACCCATCGCCGCGCTTCAACAAGGGGCGGAAATTATTGCGCGGGGGAATTACGGCCATCGATTGGACGTGAAAACGAATGACGAGATTGAGAAACTTGGAGAGCAGTTCAATCTTATGGCTGGCTCTCTTGAGGAACATGAACGTGAGATCCAGCGACATAGAATGGGACTTGAAGTGCTCGTGCAACAGCGAACGCAGGAGTTGACAGAAGAAAAGACAAAACTCAAGGCAATTCTGGATAATGTTCCGAACGCGTTTGTGCTTTTGGATGAGGAATACCGCATTGTGACCGCAAGCGCCACGTTCGCAGCGGTGACAGGCCTTCAAATCCAGGATGTGCGCGGTAAAGATTGCGCGGACGTGTTTTGTAAAAGTGGGTTCTGCAAAAAATGTGTGTCGAGGCTTGCAGTTTCCACCGGACAGGTTGCGAGCCACATCGACAAGGTCGTCAATGATCATGGCACGGAGCGGTTTATCGAGCATACGGCCATCCCCCTGGAAGAGGGCGGTCACATCAAGTCTATTCTTGAAATAATCACCGACGTCACGGAGCGCAAACGATTTGAGCAGCATCTTCTCCAAACCGAAAGGCTCATGGCCACGGGAGAAATGTCGGCTTTGATCGCACACGAATTTCGGAATTCATTGACCTCCGTAAAGATGATCCTGCAGCTTCAGGGCGAGTCGAAAAGGCGGAATGCCGCCGAAAAAAAATCGCTGACGGTGGCATTGAATTCAATTCATCACATGGAACAAATCGTAGCCGAGCTCCTCAGCTTTGCAAGGCCCACACCTCTTCACTTTCAGGCGACGAATATGAATTCGGTTATCCAGGAATGCCTCAGCTTTGTCGAGTCTCATTTTATGAGACAGCGAATCCAGTTAGGCAAATCTCTTGACGACAGCCTTCCCGACCTGCTGCTTGATGCGCAACGGTTCAAAGAAACACTGGTCAATATTCTTCTGAATGCCATTCAAGCTATCGAAGCCAAGCCCGACCGCAAAAAGCACGAGGTTGTGTCCGTTATCGCACAAAGGACGGTTTTGCGGGAAACACTTCGGGATTTCACGTACCAACATCTTCTTGACGCCGAAAGGGCTAAATACCAGGATGACGGTCAGGAAATTGTGCTTTTGAAAGGAAGTGAGTGCGCCGTCGTCAGCATCAGCGATTCCGGACCAGGAATCGCGAAAAGCCTTAGAGAGCGCATTTTTGACCCCTTCTTCACGACGAAGGCGAACGGAACCGGCCTTGGCCTGCCGATGGTAAAGCAGACAGTACACGCTCACGGGGGCATCGTGAACGTGAAATGTTCAAAGGGCCAGGGGACGACGTTCAGTATCTACTCGCCTCTTTCCAATGGAGTGGGACGTTGAAACGCCCAACCGTCATGGTTGTGGATGATGATCCAAAGA
>CAYNRS010000458.1:0-2571 GCA_964399565.1 uncultured Ignavibacteriaceae bacterium | reverse complement strand
GTGAAGGCCATGAACGAAGGCAAGGACCTCATGGGCAACACCATCGAACAAAAAGCCTCGTTCCTTATTGCGTGCGCTGTCAACGCCATGGCGGATAACATGGATGTGGAGATGGAGAAACTCGAGAAGAAAATTGCTGCAGGAGCGGACATCGCCTTCACTCAGCCTGTTTATGACATGAAAACGCTTGAAGAACTTCTGAGACGGACGGCGAAGTGGAGAATCCCCATCATGTTAGGCCTGTTGCCGCTCCGGAGCTACAAACACGCCGAGTTCTTACACAACGAGATCCCGGGTATGACGATCCCAGATGCGATTCGGAAGAAAATGCACTCTGCTGCAGAGAGGGGAGCAGATGTGGGTATTGAAATCGCAATTTCGTTTTTGGATGAAGCCAAATCGATGGTAGCAGGAGCGTACCTGTTGCCTGCATTCAAGAAGTATGAAATCGTCCCGAAAATTTTGGACGGGATTGGAATGTTGGAGGAGGAAAAGAGAATAAGGCTTTGATGGTCGTAGGAAATACTGGTTCTTCGGTTTTTGCTCTTTGTGAGGTGTAGTATTTACTTTATGCAGGTTTTGAGTACATTAGTTCTTTTGGCGTGTTGGAGCTAAGGCCCCCCTACACTCTGCCGTCGTTCTATCCATATTCTTCCAGTGACGAAATCATTCAGACAACATAAGACCGCGGTAGGATTCCTTGTTGACGGGCTTCACCTCAAGTACGTAGAACTGTCTTTAGCGGCGGGCAGAGTCACTCTCCAAAACTTTAAGACAGTACCTCTTGCGTCAAAACTTGAGGATCAAGCGACAACAGCAAGCCCAGATGTTATTCCAGCCGATGCTCCCGATCTCGCAGGCTTCGCAACCGCAGAGGCTAATGAAGTCGCATCGCCCGAAACATCGACCTCTGAAATAACGCCAAATGCTGCCGTGCTGCTCGGACTCATTGACAGCCTTCCTGCAAACGAATTCAGTGTCGCGATTGCTCTGTCCGAGCCCACAGTGAGATATCACGAATTCGACTCAGACTTTGGGTTACGCGGCTTAAAGCTCAAGAAGAAACTTGTTGAAGAACTGGCGCACACCGGTGCTGAGCCTCCGTCGCTTGACGCATTAGGCGTGATTGTCACTTCGACGGGAAAACTCCTGTCGATTGTACGACAAGGCGGCCTTCAACTCTGCGACCTCCTGTCTGAGATTCAAACATTCGTGAACGGGAGGACTCCAAGGATCAAACTTATCCATAGTGCGGACCTTGCATTGATGGAGATTGTTCGGTCGAGCTACGATTTTCTAGAGAAAGAAGTGTCGGCACTGGTTTATGTCGGACACGAATTTAGTCGCATCGTTTTCATGCAAGGAAACAATTACCTCCATTTTGCACCAATCATCAGCGAAGGTCATAGTTCTCCGGATCTGGAAAACACCATTTCCAGTCGCATCCGGTTGGCCCAGGAGAATATCGCAGTGTTGCGAATCGATCGTTTTCTCCTTGCAGGAGAAAGCCACAAGGTGAATCTCCTCGAAACGATAACGCAGCAATTCCCGAATGCCCGGGTGGAATCTTTGCAGGCGCCGGAGATCCGGTGGATTCATTCCTCCGAGCAATCAAGTCAAATAGTCTCAGAGTACGCGATTCCCATTTCAGTCGCTTGGCACGCATTACAGCCCAAACTCCGAGGTACGTACGACGTCGACCTCCTCCCTTCTTCCATTATCGAGAATCAGAAGGCATTTGCATGGCACGGATGGCTCACGGCTGCGATGATGGTCCTCTCGATCGCCTACTTTTCTCTGTCCATGGTTCCTCGGTCAGCAAAGATACAACTTGCACGGGAGCGCCTGGCTCAAAACCAATCCAAACTGGCAGAAATGCAAATGCACAAGTCGCGCAAGGGATTGCTCAATGGCGAAATTGAGAAGTATGAAAAAGCAATGAAATTGTACAATACGATTTCACAGGGATCCGGTCGGTGGACAAGAATCCTTGATTTTCTCTCAAAGGCTATTGGCGACCTCAATTCAATATGGATTCAGGGAATTCGTCCGGTGGACGGAAATCCCACGGCGTTCGATATCAGCGGAAGATCTTACCATCTTTCCAGAATCTCTGCTTTGGTCAACCTCTTCGAGAAAGCTTCATTGCTTCAACTAAGAACGGTGGCCGATCGCAACCGGGATGTGTATGAATTCGACATGCGCGTGGAAAAACTTAGCAAAGACGATATTCCGTATGTACCTCCTCAAAGCGCTAAGAGATAACAATCGATGAAAGAAAGGTCATGCAGGTAAAGACTCGAAATAGTCTTGTCGTTGGAGGAATTTGGCTTATCATGACTGCAGCGTTGTTCTATTGGCAAGTCATGCAGCAGAAAGAGCTGGAGGAGCTGGAAAGTGCCAACAACGAGATGGTTCATCTTCCCGGTTTGATGGAAGAAGTAGCGACATTAACCGGCCGAAACGAAGACGTCAAGCGAGGATATAATTTGCGCGAGAAAGAGATTCCTTTTCATGACCCGTCGGCACAAACGTATGCTTTCATTATTATTGCATTGGACCAAGTCGGCA
>CAYNRS010000457.1:0-2576 GCA_964399565.1 uncultured Ignavibacteriaceae bacterium | reverse complement strand
CAATAGAGCCGTCCACCCCGCGGATCTCCTCATCCAGCTGAAGCTCCAGGCCTGAAATGCCTTTGTTGTCGATGTCTGTAAATCCGAGCAAGGGACCGCCGAGGTCGTCATAATGGTAAAGCCTCTTGGGCTCGTTGATGACGGCCACACCTTCAAGTTTCTCCGCATTGATCCGTCGTGCTATTTCGGGCTCGACTCTGCGCTCCAGCCAGACAAACCGCCTGTTTTCAGCGTTGAGCTTGGCAAGGTAATGAGTTCGGGGCTTGCCAAAAACCTGTGAAAAACGGGAGGCAATTTCCCAGGCGCCTCCTTTTACAAATTTCGGGTCGGCGGCAAAGGAGACGAACGAAGTGTTGGAAACAAGGATGTTGCCGTTGCGGTCGTACACGTTGCCGCGTGTTGCCGGCAGGATGAATCTCTGCTCATACTGTTTTCTGGCAAGGGCCTGATACCGTGGGGCCTCAAGAACCTGAATATTCAAGAGCCTCAGGGTCACCGCCGCAAAAAAAAGCGCGAAAAACGTCTTGAGGAGCAAGAATCGGGCGCTGAAATCCCTGACAATTCGCTTTTCGACATCGGGTTGAAATTTTTCAGTTTTGACGAACATTTACTTCTTTTTCGATGCGTTCCGGACTTCTTCCACCGACTTGATTTTTTCCTGGTCGACTCTTATCCAGACCGGAGGCTCTTTTGGGTTCTTCAGGCCGAGCTGTTCTTCGCTCAGCTTTCTCACACGTTCCAGGCTGGCCATGCGGTTGACCTGTGCGCGCAGTAATTCCTGATCCATCATGATCCTTTGGTGTTGAGCTTCCAGCCTGTTGATCTCACCAAGCAGCTGACTTACCTTAATGACGTTACTGATGTAGAGGACGATCACAATGGCGCCCCCGACGAGGAGGAGCATGAGGTTGAAGGTGGAAAATTTCCTTCGCGCAATTTTTCGGTTCCTGCCCGTTTTGTCGATGCTTTCGGCAAGGTTCTCCATCATTGTCCCGCTGTACACTGTCGGCTCGGGGATGGAGCTCGCCCCGGGGTCATCGAAAGCAACGGCATCAAGCGGATTTGTTCTTGCCTGTTCGTCTTTCATAGTTTTTCTGCTGCGCGCAGTTTTGCACTTCGTGCCCGGGGGTTTTGGTTAACTTCTTCCTCCAGCGCGAGGATGGGTTTCCTTGTCAGAACCTTCAACGTCGGGCGAATTTCCCTGTCAGCGATGAATTTGGAGCCGGATGGAATTCGTGCGGCAGCCGCCGCTTTGAATGTGTCTTTCACAATCCGGTCTTCAAGAGAGTGATACGAAATGACGACCAGCCTTCCGCCGATATCCAGGAGATGAATGGCGTCCTTCAGTGCCGACACCAGGTTCTCGAGTTCGCGGTTTACCTCAAGCCGAAGAGCCTGGAAGACGCGAGACAATGATTTCAGAACAAACCGGCCGCCGACAACGCTCCGGACGATGTGTTCGAGTTGACCGGTTGTCACTATTCTGTCGCGGGTCCGATGTTGCACGATCGCTTTGGCAATTTTGCTGGACAGCCGTTCCTCGCCGTATTTCCAGAGAATATCCGCAAGCAAAGGTTCCTCATAATCGTTGACCACATGCTGGGCGCTCAGGTTTTGCCGGCGGTCCATCCGCATATCCAGCCGATCGTCGGTCCGATAGCTGAAGCCTCTCGAAGGCTCGTCGAGCTGAAACGAGGAAACGCCGAGGTCAAAAAGAACGCCCGCGAGTGTTGGAATCCCCAGCTTTGAAAGAACGTGGTTGATGTTGCGAAAATTCTCCTGCTTCAAGACTGCTCGTGTACCGAACCGCTGCAGTCGCTGCAAGGAAAAATCTATGGCGTCTTTATCAGCGTCAAGTCCGACGAGCGTTCCATCTGCGGTCAGACGGTCCAGAATTGCTTCAGCATGTCCGCCGCCGCCGAGAGTTGCATCGACGTAGACGCCGGACGTTGTTGTCAATAGGTACGACAGCGTTTCCTGAAGGAGAGCCGGCGTATGGTATTGCGCTGTCACGCACTTGCGTGTTACGAACTCTGTTTAAAAACCTTCTCGGCCACGGTTTCGTACGTATGCGGCTGATTCTTCTGGTATTCCTCGTAGACGGAGGGACTCCACAGCTCGATACGGTCGAGCACGCCGAGGATCATCACTTCTTTTTCGATGGTGGCGTAAGTCAGGAGTTCCTGGGGGACGGAGATGCGGGACTGGCTATCCAGCTGGCCATCGGTTGCCCATTGAAAGAGGGTTCTGCTGAAAAACCTGTGTTGTGCATCGAGGAACGAGAGGCTTCGGATATACTCTTCCAGTTTGTTCCATTCATCCTGCGGGTACACATAGAGGCAATGTTCGAACCCGCGTGTAATGACAAAATTGCCTTTTGAGTTCGACGAGATGCTCTTGCGAAGCTTCGCAGGCAGAGCGATTCGCCCTTTATCATCGACTGAGTATGTAAACCGGCCCTTGAATGTCGACATAGTGCTCGAAGCGGACTTAACTCCAATAAAGACAACAGCTTTTTGATTTCACCCAAATTCCCCACTTTTCCACACACGGATATGAAAGTTATGGAAATAGGT
>CAYNRS010000456.1:0-2578 GCA_964399565.1 uncultured Ignavibacteriaceae bacterium | reverse complement strand
GCGCCACCCCAGCCTTGTTCGAAAGCTTTGCATACTTGATACGATGAGTTAGACGGGGGTGCTGAGGCAAGCCAGAACGGGTTGGGGGATTTGGTGCCTCCGCAATTCGTCGACAAATCAACCATGCTTCACCTCACGCTTTGGAAAAATGAGATTGTCGATTCCGTGCGCTGCTCTTTTCCCGTCGAATGCTGCGTTCACCACTTCTTTTCCTCCGTTAATACAGTCTCCACCTGCGAAGAATTTCTGGTTGGTGGTCTGATAAACCTCGTTTACGACAACCATCCCATCCTTAAACCGGAGGCCGGGAATTTGCGAAAGAAAACTCTCTTCAATGTTCTGCCCGACTGATTTGATTACCATGTCAACGGTAATTCTGAAATTAGACCGCGGGATGGGTTCAGGTTTTCTCCTGCCGTCCTTGTCGGGCTTGCCGAGTTTCATCTTAACGCACTCAATGGCCTCCACCTGTTTGTTCCCAATAATGCGCTTTGGCGTCGTTTGGAAATGGAACGCAATGCCATCTTTCTTTGCAAGGTCGAATTCAAATTCATACGCCGGCATCTCTCGTGAGCTGCGTCGATAGATCATAACCACGTGTTCTGCTCCAAGCCGCTTTGCTTCGGTTGCCGCGTCGATGGCAGTGTTTCCGGCACCGATCACCGCCACGCGCTTGCCGACATCGACATTTTTCCATTTCCTGGTAGTGACATCGTCGATGAAATCGAGCGCATCGACAACCCCGTCAAGGTCTTCACCGGGAATGTTCAACCTGGTCGGTCGTATCAGGCCAACACCGATAAACACGGCGCTATGAATCTTTTCCAAATCGTTAATCGATAGGTTTTTACCGACCCGAACGCCGGTTTTTATTTTTACTCCAAGGCTCTCGATAAGCTTCACTTCCTTCAGGCTATCTTCCTGTCTCATTTTGTAAGGTGCAATTCCCCAGGTATCGAGGCCGCCCGGTTTCGTTCTCGCTTCGTAAACCGTTACATCGTAACCCAACAGGCCTAACTCGGCAGCACAGGCCAATCCTGCAGGGCCTGAACCGATAATGCCAACCGACCTTCCGTTCTTGGACGCGGGGGTAAACAGCGCGGGCATCCCTTGTTCAAAATATCGATCCATCGCAAACCGTTGCAGCCTACCGATTTGAATCGGTTCTTCACCTCGCTCGTTGTAAACGCAGGCTCCTTCACAGAGAACGTCCACAGGGCAAGCCTTCGCACATGTCAGCGCCACCCAGTTTGAGCTGAGAATGGTCTTGGCTGAGCCCTTCAGGTTACCGGTCGCGATCTTTTTGATAAATGTGGAGATGTCGATATGCGTGGGACAGGCTTTCATGCAGGGTGAATCGAAGCAGTACAAACAGCGATTGGCCTCAGCAACTGCAGCATTGGTGGTAAAGGGGGGATGTAACTCGGCGAAGTTCTGCTCGTACTGCTGAGGAGTGAGCTTGGGAGCGATGTTCTTCAAGAAAATCCTATCGATTCAAGGTTCAAGGTTCATGTTTGAGGAATCGCCTGAGTACGCGGCCTCCTCTTCCTTCAGAAAAGCGGGCGTGTCAAAGCTTTGTTCAACAAATCGAATGTAGTTAAACATCATAGCATTTAGCTTCTTGTATTCACGTGAGAGCTCCTCGTACGTATCTTTTTCCGACATAGACCCGGTTTCGAACAAATAGCGAAGATGCTCAAGGGTTTCTTCACTGGATCCATACGCGCGGTACAGATAGTGCAAGTACTCATTCTTGTATTTCCGAAGAGCATATCCTTCAACAATGTTCGAGGATACCGACTTCGACGATCTTCGAGCCTGGCCACCTTCTTCAAACATCTCAAACTTGGGTAACTCCAATGTCAACCGATGTACTCGAACACCCAATTCATGAGACATTTTGTAGATTTCAAGTTTCCTGTAACCTCCTTCATTCATACAATCTCCAGTATAGACCTGAACCTTGAACCCTGAACCTACTTCTCGACCTCCGTATCGGCTATTCCCAATGATTCATCAAGAGCTTTAATCCCCTGATCAATCTCTGCTTCTGTCACAATCAACGGCGGCGCAACAACAAAGTGACTCACCCAAGCCTGGATGAACACACCTTTCTTCATCATCTCCCCTGCGACTTTTTCCACCATCGTCGGTACGCCGTTTACTTTGTCGCGGTACTCATTAAAATACTTTTTAGTTTTCTGATTTTTCACAAGCTCAACAGCCCAGAACAACCCGAGTCCCCGAACATCTCCAATCGAAGGATGTTGTGATTTCAGACCTTCAAGTTTCCTGCGAACAAAATCACCCATTTCCTGGGCACGTTCGATGAGATTGAGCCTTCTGTATTCGTTAATTGATGCAATGGCAGGAGCGAGTGTAAGCGGATGTGCTTCATACGTGTGGCCGTGGGAAAAGAAATGGTCGTCGAAGTAGGAGGCGATCTTCTGAGTTGTGGCACAGAGGCCAAGCGGAACGTACGCTGTCGTGATACCCTTTGCTGTGACGAGAATATCCGGTTTTACATCCCAATTGTCCACGGCGAACCATTTGCCGGTGCGACCCCATCCACTCATGA
>CAYNRS010000455.1:0-2615 GCA_964399565.1 uncultured Ignavibacteriaceae bacterium | reverse complement strand
CATGTGCAGAATGCAGAAGCATCTGCGAAGAATTGAAGGGCATTCGTGGAGGGATTCAGCAAGCTGCAGAATTTGAATTGCCGGAGGATTTTTCTTCCCGTGCTTTGAGGGCAAGTCGCTTTCGTTTTCATGAATCGATCAGCTGGACTCCCGCGGAGTTTATCGCCCGAAGAACTGTCCTGGCGTTAGCTCTTTTTGTTCTCTTGATAGTAGGACTGACGAGTTTCAACCTGCAACAAGAGGGCGTTTCCGTTGAGCGCTATCTCAGAGGTGAGGCCTCTGACTCTGCCGAATCTCAGATCCTGTTCAACGGTGGAGAAATCTCAAAGGATGATGTTTTGATGGCGGCTGTTTCAAAATAATAAAGGAAACGATTCATGCAACCCAGGTCGAAGACCTTACTTTTTATCCTGCTGAGTTTTCTCCTCGGCGCAGTCGGCGGCTTATTTGTGGGCAAAACCTATTATGGACGCGACAACAGATCTCGCCCTTCACGCGAAGGAATTCGGAAGGAATTCGCCGAGCGGCTCCATCTTGACGCTCACCAGCGCGCAGCAGTTGATTCCATCCTGGAATTCCACAGGGGAAAGTTTGGCGAGATGCGAAAGAGATACTCGGAACGTTTCAAGGCCCAGAGGGATACCTTGCGTTGGGACACAAAGAAAGTGCTTTCACCGGAACAACACAAACTCTATGACGAATTTATCAGGGAAATGGACGAGAGGGAGTCGAAGGATCGGGACCGCCGTGGCCGTGATGAGCGGAACAAAGACTGAAAATTCTTCGTCTCAATTGGATAAACAGTAACGAGGAAGGAAGAAGTATGAAAAAATATGTGCTTTTGGCAATTATCGTCATTGTCATTGGCGGGGTCGGCTACTACTTTCTCGGCAACAATAAGCCGAAAGACGCTACTCCGACAGGGCAGGTTCAAAGAGTGGTGAAAGTCGGCCGAGGCGACCTCAATCTCATTGTCTCTGCTAACGGCGTCGTGCAGCCAATCAACAAGGTAGAGATCCGCTCGAAGGCGAGCGGACAAATTGTTGAGTTGACCTTCGAGGAAGGACAAACTGTTGCGAAGCGTGACCTTCTCATCGGGATCGATCAAACACAGACGAAGAACGATTACGATCAGGCCAAAGCCGATTTGGCGCTTGCTGAGGCAGCAATCTCCCAGGCGGAGAACAATTATAAGCGAGCGAAAGAGCTGCACGATAAGAAATTGATCTCCGAACAGGAGCGCGACCAGTCTGGCGTTGATCATGTTCGCGCCCAATCTCAACTTGTCAAAGCCAAGGCTGTCCTGTCGTCGGCTGAGGACCGCCTCCGTGATACGCGCATTTTGGCTCCTATCTCGGGAGTTATTTTATCCAGGAGCGTCGAACTTGGCCAGATCATTGCTTCTGCCGTATCGAATGTTGGCGGGGGAACGTTGCTCGCTACCATCGCAGATATGGACATGGTCAATGTGGAAACAAACGTGGATGAGGTTGATATCGGCAAGGTACGAGTGGGGCAAACGGCCAAAATCACCGCCGACGCATATCCTGATGACACTTTCCGTGGAGGAATCATCCGCATTTCTCCGCTTGGAAAGAGCCTCCAGAATGTGACAACGTTTAACGTAATCGTTCGCGTGAGAAATCTTGGAGGAAAGCTGAAGGCAGGTATGAGCACCTCTGTTGACATAGAAGTTTTCAATAGGCAAAATGTTGTGTTGGTGCCGAACGAAGCGCTGAAGGATCCTCGAAGCGAGCAAGGCAGGGCAATGTTAGCCTCTGCAAAGCTCACAGTACCTGAAGAAAAACAAGAGAAGGCCAAGGGTGATCAGAAGAAAGCCGACGGAAAAAGCAATACTGCGGAGGAGCAGTTCGACCCGCAGAAGTTTCGAGAGCGGATGCAAAATGCGACTCCAGAAGAGCGACAGAAGATGTTTGCGCAAATGAGAGAACGTTTTGAAAAGATGTCGCCCGAAGAGCGGGAAAAGGCACGGGCTGAAATGGGTGGACGATTCCAACGTGGAGGTGGACAAGGAGGGCAATCGGGTGGACAAGGCCAGCAAGGGGGCGTGATGATGTTCCGTGGTGATGGTTCAGCGGGGATGATGGGAGGCGCGTTTCCACAGGAGGGACAGGGTGCGAGAGTTCGCCGACAGGCGCAGGTGAACAATGAGAACGAAGTCCGCTGGCGCATCGTCTCAGCCAAGGAAGGCGAAGGCTTTAAGCCCAGACTTGTGAAAGTCGGTCCGAGTAATTTCGACAACTCGGAGGTGCTGGAGGGACTGAAGGAGGGTGAAGAGATTCAGATTACGACCATCTCGAGGGCAAAACTTGCCAGCGAACAATTCAATGAAAGAATGAGAACCATGAGTGGTGTTGGCGGCGTGGGTGGGGGCGGGCGTGTTCCGGGAACAAGGTAGCAAATCCCGATGAACTTCAAAGAAAGTTTTCTCACAGCCCTGGCGGCCCTCATCGCAAACAAATTGCGCGCGCTGTTGACAATGCTGGGGATTATTATTGGCGTTGCAGCAGTGATCACCATGATAGCGATCGGGGAAGGCTCGCAGAAAGCTGTGACGGAAAGAATCCAGGCTTTAGGCTCGAACCTGCTCTTCA
>CAYNRS010000454.1:0-2628 GCA_964399565.1 uncultured Ignavibacteriaceae bacterium | reverse complement strand
TAGAAAAGTAAGACTCCCGGAGTCTCACGGAGAGGATGCGATGTAGGACTCCGGCAGTCTCCCAAAGCAAAGGGGTGACTTCATATCGCCCCTTTTTTATTTGCAAGGACTTTCTCGTACACCGCCTTCGTCTTCTCCGCAACACGTTCCCACAGGAACTCTTTCCGGATTCTCTCACGCAAAGCTGAATCGCGACTCTTTTTCAGCGCGCCTTGAACGCCCTGGCGGATGGAATTTACTGAGTAAGGGTCGACGTACTCAGCCTGTTGACCAAAATAATCCTTTGTCCCGCCATGGGGTGTGATGACGATTTTCGCGCCGGCGAGCCCTGCTTCCAGGGCTGCAAGCCCGGGAGTTTCAAAAAGCGATGGAAGCACAAATACATCGCAAGCGGCAAAAGCCGAGGCAAGGAGGTCCGAACTGTGCGGGATGCTTTCAAGAATTTTCAGCCGGGGATTCTTTTTTGCACGATCCAGAATTTCTTTTGCAGCGTCCGAACGCTCTACTCTGCCGATGATCACGGCCTGTCTGTCGATTCCTTCGAGCGACTGGACCAGTCTCAGTAGGTTTTTCCGTTCCGGGCCAATGTGGCCGACGTTGAGAATGAAATTCCTGACGCCAAACCGTTTGCTGAACATCTGCGGCCGGGCGAAATAGAACCTCTTCTCAACGCCGTTCGGCACCACCATCATTCGCTCCGGTGGAACATTGAACGCTTCTGTGTAGAGCAGAGATTCCTCCGTCGTATTCGGCAAAACAGCCTTTGCCCACCTGCACATCTCGGCAATGACAGCATAATCGGACCAGAACCCTCTGACAAACTTGCGCACCAGTTTATCCGCCGCCAGGGACATCTTCACGACAGCCATGGAACGCCTTGTGTAGAATATTGGCGTCACAACAAACGGTATTCCCTGCAAACGAAGCACTCTCGCCAGATGATACGTCGCAATGTTTGCTCCAAAAATGTGCACGAGGTCGATGTCGTTCTTCTTTAATTCCTGCCAGGAATCAAAGAGTGAGACATGAACGCCGAAATGTTCCAGACATCGTTTGGTTTGAAAAATTTGCGTGCGGGGTCCACCGCGGAGCAACATGACGGCTTGATAAGAGGCAAAACAGATTTTCATGAGCAAGATTGTTTTTTAATGGAGAGTGGAGGCTGATCTACCGTGAGACAAAAATTTGTTGCGTTCATGTGAAAAACCGTTGAAACGGTTTTCTCCATGCATTCCCCGTCACAGCCCCCAACTTAAGCCGGGGGCTGCACTAGAAGAATCGAAATCGGAATCGTTTCAACGACTTGGAACTGAGGTGATCCGCTCCCATTGGCGTGCGATTGGGCGGATTATTTGCCTAACCCCTGGAACGTGGAATTGGTCGTCGAACCTCCTAAAATGGTAGATTCAAGATAGCAATTATCTCCTCAACAAATCCACTGCGCGTGTGAGCGGAATTCGATAGTTGAACTTCCGACAACGGAGATAATCCGGGGGCCACGGGGTTGGCTTGGGCTTTGGCTCCCACGTCATCGTGTCAAGATGAAGATCCGGTCGAAGCGGCGAAAAAGCCTCCATACCATCTCCTTTTGTCATTCGCAGGAAAACATCCTCCGGCCAGGCAGCTCCCTCGATTTTTAAATGAGTTCCTTCCACAGCCATTTGCGGCGCAATCCGGTCCCGTTTGAGCCACCACTCAAGAACCTCAGAGAACTTCATCGACGGAATCCGGTGACTGTCGACGTAAGTAAAAATATGCTCAAGGACGCCGTGATGCTCGTCTTTTGGATGATGGTAGAAGATCAACGGCTCGCGCGAAGACAACTTTTGCCGCAGGATGTATTCAAAATATTGAATCATTCTTGCATCGTTATAGCCCTGACGCTTGAGGCTCCCAACACAGATCGGATGCACTGGAATTTGCCACACGCCCTTAAGCCTGTCTTCAAAAAACGGCTGCGAAGGAAAATTATCGTAGTCGTACGAAAATTCAGATGAATACTCGAACCCAAGCTCCTTGACCGCACGACACAACCCTTTGTTCCACTTCCCATAGGGAGCCGCAAAACCCTTCGCATGCAATTTCTCCATCCGAAACACTTCTAACGCGCGTTCGATGTTTTCCTTGTTCCGTTCATAATCATCGAACACACGATGATGGAAGCAATGGATGCCGATCTCCTGGTTTTGCATCCTGTGAAAGAGCGGGAACACGTCTTGCTGACTTCTGGCGTCGACAAACCACGTCACCGGAACCCGATGGTGTTGCGCGAGTTCATACAATGCGTCGACCTCTTCCTTTGTGCCGCGATCGGTGTCGACGCGAAACGCAAACATGGATTCCGTATTCTTCGGATAGTACCAGAGGTGCGCGTAGGGCAAGCTTCTTCGATGGTGAAGAATCTCCAGAGCTCGGGAAACAGTTTTGCGCGCATTACCGCGAGAAACGAGAGAAACACGCTCAAACGGGAGCCGACGGGCCGGTGAAGAGAAGGACTTGTCCATCGTACGGTGGTCGAGGAAGATGTCATCGACCTCGAACGGCAGGGCGGCAACGTGGCCGCCAGAGAACTCACCAACATACACCGTTGTGACCCCTTTTTCGTTTTTCAGTGTATTGGCATTCAAT
>CAYNRS010000453.1:0-2636 GCA_964399565.1 uncultured Ignavibacteriaceae bacterium | reverse complement strand
CTTCGATGCTCCAAAGAAAAGGAAGATTATTCCAAGCAAATACAACAGAGCGAAGATAACGGCCACTTGCGCCAGACTTGAGCCCAAAAGAAATTCTGCTGGATACAGATTGAATCTTCGCGGGATGGACAACCAGCCGGAGACGTAAAACATGCTCACGAATCCCCAGCCTCCCAATAAAAGTAAAGAAAAAACCCCCTTGGACGATCCGGCGCGGAAGGGCGCGCCGGAAACCTTCTCGGCAAACCAGGAAATGAAGGCTAGATTGAAGAATACCTGACCCAGCAGATTGTAAGTATGAAAGTGGGCGGGGACCCACAGAGTGTTGTGAAGGACAAAATTGTTGGTGATGGTAGCGTCCAAAACAGCCCCCACTCCGCCTATGGCCCAGCCCATGACGCCAAAAAAATAGAGGTAGGAGGAAAGCGTCCATTTCATGGAGTTCCGGTAGGTGTATGCGAGAACGCTGAAAATCGTGACCACGGCGGCGGGAACAGGAGCAACGTAGGAGGCAATCTGGCCAAGGAATTGAAATCCGGTCGGCAGGACAAAATCCATGTACAAGTGGTGAAAGTACGCGAACATAACCACGAGGAACGTAATGTTCCAGGACAAAGCCACGTACCATGTGGTTTTCCATTTCGGGCGTTGGCCGTATTCCGGGTAGACTTCGTACAAAACGGCTACGGCCAAATAAAGCAGCTCATTGAATAACGTGTGCCCAAAGAAGAAAGTCAGATTCTTCATCAGGAGCGCATCATTTTTTATCCACGCCAAGTACTCGCCAAAGTAGAGAACCAGCAGTGTCACGCCGGCAAGAAGGCTGAAAAAAATGCCGATCAGCGTCGCCGTCAGAATGACAATGAAAGGCGGGACCTCCGGCTCTTTAGCCCCGCGGAGATAATGCCAGGCCAGTGCCTTCGATAGCGGATATTTGCGCAGAATGGAAATCAGCATGGAAACGGTCCAAATAATCCACGCTGTGCCCAATACGCCGATGCTCGCGAGAAAGAGAGGCGTCGCCCACGCCGCCCAGGCCTTAAAAAACGGAAGCGGATAGAGGAAATACCATCCGCCGGCAAATTCCCCGATGAGAGTCGAAATTACCAACAAGATGACGCCCAACAGCGTCAGGATATAAGCCGCAATGTTTCCCACTGTCGATGATTTGGAGTATCTGTTCAACAGATAGTTGCAACTCGCCATTCCGAGGACGAACCAGGTACCCGCCATCCCCAGACCGTGGAGAGTGAGGAAGGAAAAAAAGCGCTCTGGTGGCAAGCTAAGAACTCCTCCCTGATTTGCACGCATGAGGATTCCGAGAAGGATCAGGATGGGAAACAGGATGAGACCGGTATAGCTCCAGACGGCGGTCATGCGGGAACACGCTTTTTCCATCTCGCCTCCTCCTATTTCACCTCAACGCTCGTACGCATAATGGAGTGGGTGAGGCCGCAGTATTCCAGGCAGAAGATGTTGTAGATACCGGGTCTGTCAAGCCGTACGCGCAAACGGTTGACGTAACCCGGCATGGACTGGACCTGAGCAACGAGGTTGTTTTCCGGATCATAAATGCCAAAACCGTGATTCACATCCTGGCTCGTGACCCGGAACTCCACCAGGTCACTCACGGGCAGAACGATGCCGCTTGTAGCTTTGGTGGGGACCCATTTCTTGACGGGCGCTTCATCCAAAAGACTAAAAGAAAACTGCTTTGTGACCACGCTGATGACTTTTTGCGGCTCTTCATCGGCAAAAAGCAAATAGGGGGAGAGGGGTAGAGTGAAAAAGAGCAACAGGCCCAGAGTAGTGCCAAGCGTGGCAAAGAAGAGAAAGCGATAACGATTTAATCCAGCCGGCGAAACGGCGGCCTCTTTTTTCGTGGTGAGAAACACGATCTGAAAGACCAGTATTATCGCAATGCTCAGAAGCAGAAAACTGATGAAAACGAGCGTTTGTTGGTTCATAAAAGAACACCGCCGTTCGATGGCACTCCATCATGAATCCGCTTCGAGGGTCAATGTGGCAAAGGAATCAATTCTATGGCGCAAATGGCCTACACGGATGGTGAAGCTACTGCCACACCAGTTTGATGTTGCACGCCGATCGACAGGTTAATGCTGATTACCCTTCGTCGGAGGGGCCTTGTAAACAGCGTGGCATGCTTTGCAGTTTTTTTGGGCTAGTTCGAGCAGGTTCAGCGAGTAACTGATGTCTTTTAGTTTCATCTTCACCTGAGCGTCTTCCATTTTTAGCCGGACATCCTTGGCCCAAGCGACGGCGTCGGCCTTTTGAGCCTTTTGGAAGTGTTGCTCCACCAGCGCGAAGTCCTTCTGCAGAGCGTCGATCGCGGCGGACGCTTTGGCGATGTCCATGGAATTGTATGCTTCGGTGAACGCGCGGACTTGCGCCTGAGCATCCTGCATCCACTTCTTGTATTCCTCACCTTGCGACGGACGCTGCGCGAGGAGGATGCCGGCGGTAAGTGCACAGGCGATCAGAATGAATGCCGTTCGTTTCATAGCGTCTTCCTTTCCTGAAAACTTGACATTGGCGCTTGTTATTCTATCCGCGGCCAGGGCGCTACGTCACTGCGTCAAACGCACTATCTTGAAGTCGCCGGACCGATTCTCAAG
>CAYNRS010000452.1:0-2637 GCA_964399565.1 uncultured Ignavibacteriaceae bacterium | reverse complement strand
AGCGAGGTGGAGGAGACATTGGTTATTGCATTCATCCTCGTGGTCCTCGTGATTTTTCTCTTCTTGCGAGATTGGCGCACCACGGTTATTCCTGTTGTGGCGATCCCTATCTCGATTATTGGAGCGTTTTTCGTGATGTATGCAGTTGGATTCACGATTAACGTTCTCACATTGTTGGGCCTGGTTCTTGCGATCGGTATTGTCGTGGACGATGCCATTGTGGTGCTGGAGAATATCTATTCGAAGGTAGAGAAGGGAATGCCCTCACTGCAAGCCGCTCACAAAGGTTCATCAGAAATCTACCTTGCGATCATTGCTACGACGGTTGCGCTCGTCATTATCTTTTTCCCGGTTGTCTTCTTGGGTGGACTCACAGGGAGTCTTTTCCGCGAATTCGGCATCGTGATTGCCGGCTCCGTGGTTATTTCGGCCTTTGTGTCCCTTTCCTTGACGCCAATGATGGGTTCGCGTGTGCTTTCAGCGAAAAAAGGGCATAGCTGGTTCTATCGTACAACAGAGCCATTCTTTGTCAAGCTCACTGAAACGTATCGGAGACAGCTCCTTGCATTTATGAGCAGGCGTCGAGTGGCGGTGTTCGCGATGGCAGTGGCCATCATTATGATTTTCGTGTTTGGGGCGTTGCTTCCTTCGGAGTTGGCGCCGCTTGAAGATCGTGGGAGAATATCTGTTAACTCAACCGCCCCGGAAGGCGTGTCGTATGAATACATGGACAAATACATGCAGCATCTTGCTCAGGTGGTCTCGGAACAGATTCCAGAGAAGGAAATGATTTACCAGATGACGGCGCCGGGATTTGGAGGGGGCTCGGTCAACTCGGGCTTTATCACCATCGTGCTGAAGGACAAGGAGTTCAGAAACCGGTCACAGCAGAATACTGCCGATGAACTTTCACGAACCGTTCGCAAATTTACCGATGCCCGCACATTCGTTACCCAAGATCAAACGATCAGCGTCGGGGGCAGACGAGGTGGACTCCCCGTCCAATATGTTCTTCAGGCACCGAATCTGGACAAGCTGAAGGAAGTCTTACCAGGGTTTCTCAACGAAGCTTCTGACCACCCGGCCTTCACCGTGGTGGACGTCAATCTGAAATTCAACAAGCCTGAACTACGTGTCTCTATCAATAGGGAAAAGGCTCGATCTCTCGGTGTCTCCGTTATGGACATTGCCCAAACGATACAGCTTGCCTTGAGCGGTCAACGGTTCGGCTACTTTGTCATGGATGGCAAACAGTATCAGATTATCGGACAGCTGACCAGAGAGAACCGAGATGAACCGCTTGATTTGAAGTCCTTGTTTGTGCGAAGCCGGGACGGGAGACTCATCCAATTGGACAACCTTGTCAAACTAAATGAGGAGAGTAGACCTCCGCAGCTCTACAGGTTTAATCGTTACGTTGCTGCAACCATCTCCGCCGGACTGGCTCCGGGTTACACACTAGGCGAAGGAATCGAAGCGATGCAACAGATCGGGAAGAACGTTCTCGATGAGTCTTTCAATACTGCCTTGGATGGACCGTCAAGAGATTTTGTCGAGAGTTCCTCAAGCCTTCTCTTTGCTTTCATTCTCGCTCTGGTCTTGCTGTATCTTGTATTGTCGGCTCAGTTTGAGAGCTTCGTCGACCCATTCGTCATTCTTCTTACTGTTCCTCTGGCACTTGCGGGAGCTCTTTTCACTCTCTGGTATTTCAATCAGACGCTCAACATCTTTAGTCAAATCGGCATCATCATGTTGATCGGTCTTGTGACAAAGAACGGAATTCTGATTGTAGAATTCGCGAACCAGCGCAAGGAAGCGGGAGAGAGTATCATCGAAGCCGTCGAACATGCCGCCGTTGCCAGATTGCGTCCTATTCTCATGACTTCATTGTCAACTATTTGCGGATTTCTCCCGGTAGCATTTGCCATTGGGGCGGGCGCTGAAAGCCGGGTATCCATGGGGGTTGCGGTCATAGGGGGACTCATTTTCTCCGGGGCTCTTACTCTTTTTGTGATTCCTGCCATGTATTCTTTCTTCTCCAGAGAAAGGCGAACAGAAGGCCCGGTGGGACAGCCTGGTGGCGTTGAGTCCACAATTGCCGAAGGAGGAAATGGAGGATCGACTAACATCAGTGAAATCCCCGAAGCTGTGGAGAATGGGCGAACCAGGGGTATTTGAACCCTCAATGATCTTGCATAACGGATGAATTTATCCGTAACAATCCGATACTTCAATAAGGCCCTCCCGACAGCTTTTTGCCGGGAATTCATCTCTTAGCACTCACCCAAGTTTCCGAATTCACCTTGATATAGCTTCTGTCGTTGCCTATATTGACGGCAGAATTTCTTGACATTTTCTTTATTTCAATGACTGACAAAAAGATCGAAAACCTCAAGCATCTGCGTGCGAAGGCTATTGAAGGTGGCGGCAAAGACAGAATAGAGGAGCAACGTAAAAAAGGAAAACTCACAGCTCGAGAAAGGGTCGATTTGCTGTTGGATGAGGGCAGCTTCGAGGAGATTGGCATGTTTGTTCAGCATCGGTCGACTGATTTTGGGCTGGAGAAACAAAAATTTCTCGGCGATGGCGTCATCACTGGACGAGGAACAATTCGGGGGAGGCCCGTCGTCATCTTCA
>CAYNRS010000451.1:0-2640 GCA_964399565.1 uncultured Ignavibacteriaceae bacterium | reverse complement strand
TGAGTGACAGGATAGGGCCGGGGGAGTATCGCGCTGAAGTGCCGGTCACGATTAACAAGAAATGTTCGGCAGGGTCTGTCATTTTTGAGACAACCTACGGAAAAATAACGGAGAAGCGATCGGCTCAGGTGACGGTGAACTTCCCGGCTTTTTCCTACCAGTTCACCTCCTACATGCAAACATACAACCTGGATGCAAAATTTCTCCGGGCAGTGTTCTACGTAACGCAATACGACGAAGATCTCTTGAACTATGCTTCGCTTGTCAATGAGTACAAAGACAAACACTACATTCGAGCCGATGAACTGGATTACACGAACATTCAAGGCGGAGTTGGAATTGTGGGAAGCATGGCTACGGACTCACTGGCAATTGAGTTGCCGCAATACATGTTTTGGCCCTATCGATGGGATGAAGGTGTGTGGAACTGTCCCGCTCAATAAGATCGGTAAAGCTTCTTGGAAGGAACTGAGGTCAAAAAAGTAAATTTCCCGTAAGGGATGACGTGAAGCGGTAAAAATCCGTGGATGGATGATTGGAGGTCAATAAGTGAACTTCTACCTGCACATCTCCGGTAGGGTCGGCTGGCTAGTGAAGAGAGTTATTCCTTGGGGAGACACGTTCATTGCACAATGGGAAATCTACAATCTGCAATCTTCACTCTCCAATCGCTGTTGTGGCGGGGGAGGGATTCGAACCCACGACCTGCGGATTATGATTCCGACGCTCTAACCAGCTGAGCTACCCCGCCAACAATTGCAGAATGGAGATTGTAAATTGCAGATTTTAAGAGCATGCTGAGCACTGACTGTTTGACAATGCTCCTAAAACAAAAAATTGACCATCACCGGTCAATTTCACACGATCAAAATTAAGCGAAAGTGCCTTGAAATGCAAGGTACACGAAGCTTCTTACCTTGCTTTTGCTTGGGGCTCTGAATATATTTCCAACAAACAAAAGCAAACGGCGGCATGATCTCGGTTGATGAAGCCAAAAAGATAATCCTTGACTCGGTTGCGCCTGTGGGAACAGAGCGTTCACCACTCGTGGAAGGTCTTCATCGCGTTACCGCAGAGGACATTGTGTCCCGAGATGACATTCCACCGTTTGATAATTCCTCGATGGACGGTTATGCGCTTTGTGCGGCAGATTCCCGACCGGCTCAATCGACGACCCCCGTAACCCTCCAAGTGCTTACAGAGGTTCCAGCGGGAGAGGTTTTCAAGAAATCTTTGGATCGAGGGACGGCTGCTTACGTTATGACGGGAGCGCCGATACCGAAGGGGGCTGACGCCGTCGTCGAACAAGAGATCGTGTCGACACAAAACGGGACGGTGCGCATCTCGTCGGGCGTAAAAGAGGGGAGGAACATTCGTCGTAAAGGGGAAGACGTCAAGGCGGGAGAGGTTGTCGTCAGAAAGGGCACATGCCTCACGGCCTCGCATCTTGGCGCACTGGCCTCCATAGGCACCTCTTCTCTCCTTGCGTTCAAGAAGCCAAACGTAGCATTTCTCACATCGGGCAACGAACTCGTGGATGTGGATTCGGAGCTGCTTCCCGGAAAAATCAGAAACAGTAATGCTTTCTCGTTGACGGGCCTCATTCAAGAAGCTTATTGTTCACCGGTGGATCTTGGCATTTCTCCGGATGAAGATGAAGCCCTTATGAACAGAATAAAAGAGGGTTTGCAGAATGATGCTTTGATCACCTCAGGTGGGATTTCCGTCGGGAAGTATGATTTAGTGCTCAAATCTTTGGAAAACGTCGGAGTTCTCTGCAAATTCTGGAAAGTCGGCATCAAACCCGGGGGCCCCTTTGCGTTTGGTGTTTTCACGAGAGCCGGCGCGACCGTGCCGGTTTTCAGTCTTCCGGGAAACCCTGTATCGACGGTCGTAACATTTCTTCAGTTTGTCCTCCCCGGACTTCAAAAACTCATGGGCATGAATTTGCCCTCAAAACGGCTTGTTCTTCGGGCGCGTCTTGAAGTGGACATTCACAAGAAAGACCAGAAGCGCCATTTCAGCAGGGGAATCCTGGGAAACGAAGCAGGACAGCTTGTTGTTACAACTACCGGATCTCAAAGTTCCGGCATCCTGACATCGTTGACGAAAGCGAATTGTTTGATCATCATTCCGGAAGAAACACAAGATCTCAAGGCAGGAGAAAACGTGGAGGTTGAACTTCTTTAGGATGGAACCTTGAAAGTAAAACTCAGGTTGTTTTCCATTGCAAAAGACCTTGCGGGGTTTAACGAACAGGTTATCGAGGTTCCGCAGGGTTCCGTCGCCGAAGATGTGCTTCAGAATCTCATCCAAAAGAATGCGAAATTCATTGACTGGGAGAGAAGCCTTCGATACGCCGTCAATCTCGAATATGTGCCGGGCGACTGTCCTCTCCACAATGGTGATTAAGTCGCAGTGATTCCTCCCGTCAGCGGGGGTTAGGCGGGGAGATTCAGAAAGTTGGATTGATGAATTTATGGATTGATGGAAAATAAAGGGATGAGAGAGATTACAGGAAGGCCCATTGATGTTGAGACTGTGATTCGCTCCGTTGTCACGTCTGAAGCCGGTGCGGTCAATGTCTTTATTGGAACGACGAGGAATCAATCGAAAGGGCGAAAGGTGACGTCGCTCGAG
>CAYNRS010000450.1:0-2645 GCA_964399565.1 uncultured Ignavibacteriaceae bacterium | reverse complement strand
GCAAGGGAGAGTCGGCGAGCGTTACATTCTCGGCGGCGAAAATCTCAGCGTCCGCTCAATCTTCGAGACAAGCGCGGAAATTACCGGCGGACTGAAACCGCTCTTTAAGCTCCCGGACGTCCTGGTGAAGTCACTCGGGTCTTTCTTTGAAACTCTTGGGACTATAACGGGAATCCGTCCCTGGGTGACACGCGATCTGGTCGCAAGTGTCGGCGTGCAAGCGTGGTATTGCAGCGACAAAGCGAGACGCGAGCTTGCTTACAGCACGACGCCATTTCGAGAAGCCCTTCAGAAAACGTTCGTTTGGTACAAGGAGAACGGTTTCCTTTAGGAAGTTCCATTTCATTTCCCTTGCTCACACCGCGACTTTCATCTATCTTTTTTCACCTTCTTACCTTCATCCGTCATGAAAAAACTGAAGACCGCTAGATCCGACAAGCTTTTCGTCAAGGCGCAACGACTCATGCCGGGCGGGGTGAACTCACCGGTTCGCGCCTTCAAAGCAGTGAACCGTTCGCCGCTGTTCATCAAGAAGGCCAAGGGTGCCTACGTTTGGGACGAAGATGGCAACAAGTTTATCGATTATGTCGGGTCGTGGGGGCCGATGATTGCAGGCCATGCGCATCCTGCAGTTCTTCGGGCAGTGAAGAAAGCGATGAAGCACGGCACGAGCTTTGGCGCTCCGACGGAGTTAGAAGTGATGATGGCAGAGCTCATCACCAGACTCGTCCCGTCCGTCGAAATGGTGCGGATGGTAAATTCGGGGACCGAGGCGACGATGAGCGCGATACGGCTGGCGCGCGCGTATACCGGGCGCGAGAAGATCATCAAGTTTGAGGGATGCTACCACGGCCACGGTGATTCGTTCTTGATTAAAGCCGGGTCGGGGGCGATGACGATGGGTGTGCCGGATAGTCCCGGGGTGCCGAGGAGCGTCGCGAGCGGAACACTGACCGCTCCGTTTAACGACCTCGATGACGTTCGCACATTGATTGCACAATGGGGTAACGAGATTGCCGCGGTGATCGTCGAGCCGGTTGTAGGAAACATGGGATGCGTTCCACCTCTGGCGGGCTTTCTTGAAGGGTTAAGAACACTTTGCACCGAGAACAGGATTGTGTTAATTTTTGATGAAGTGATGACCGGTTTCCGCGTTGCGCTCGGCGGTGCGCAAGAGCTGTACGGCATCAAACCGGACCTCACCACGCTGGGAAAAATTATCGGCGGCGGACTGCCGGTTGGCGCCTACGGAGGGAAACGCGAGATCATGCAGCTTGTGTCGCCTGCGGGACCGATGTATCAGGCCGGAACGCTTTCCGGCAATCCACTTGCGATGGCGGCGGGCTATGCGATGCTTCAAATGCTCGGAAGGAACCGCTCGATCTACAAAAAACTCGAACACTCCGGGTCGGTACTGGAGAGGGGGATACGGTCGAATCTGCGACAACTCGGCATCGACCTCTGCTTCAATCGCATCGGGTCCATGTTCACACTCTTTTTCACCTCAACACAGGTGACAAATTTTGCGTCGGCGAAGAGCTCCGACACGAGCAAGTTCTCTCTTTATTTCAGCGAGATGTTGAAGCGAGGCGTGTACCTTCCCCCGTCGCAGTTTGAGGCCGCGTTTGTTTCCACCGAACACAGTGAAGCCGACATTCGAAAAACTCTTCGCGTCAGTCACTCCGCGCTTCAGAAAGCCTACCAATAAAAAACCCCGCCAGGATGGTAGCGGGGTCCATCACACAGCAAGAGGTAAGTTGCTCAGTCAACCGTCCCGGTGGCGAGAACGAGTGTGTACGTGCCGTAGACGGGATGAACCACAGTCACCAACAAAATGGTAGCGGCCGGTGCTGCACTATCGAGCGGGTTCGGGTCGGAAACAGTGACCGTGAAATTCGTAATCCCCGAACCGCCTGCTGTGACATCCGGTAGGATGACGCTTGCGTTGCCGTTCACGGTTGCTCCTGCCGCCGTTACATTTACAGAGGTTCCACGGGACATCGAATGCCCCAGTCGATCCACGACCGTAAAGGTGAACGGTCCAGCTGACCCTCCATTCGGCACAGCAAAAGTATTAATGGCATCCGTTTTCGTAATAATGGGTGCTCCTGACCATAAAACTCGAATGGAGTCAAGAACCTCTGTTCCGTTCTCACCGAGCGTCCGGGCATAAACATAACTGAATCCAGGACCAAGTATTGGATGAGCGTTTGGCCCATCCGGGTAAGGGTTGCCAGCGAGGAGGTCCTGAATAGCAAAACCTTCCGCATCAGTTTGTGCGAACTGAAGCGGACCATCCTTTGTTGTAATCGAACCATGCTGAGTGTTGAAATAGACAACCGTACCCGGTAATACCGGATTGCTATACCGGTCTGCAACGTGAACCCGAATTTTGGTCCGAACCCCACCGCCAAGAGACTGTGGGAGAGACGCCACATCAAGTCCAGGAAAATTATAGTTATCTGAGGATAATGTGAAATGAAGTTGATCCGGGAAACCGGAGTTTATACTCACCCGAACAGGCTGAGATCTCACAACTCCAGAGATCGTATTGATACTGACGATAATCTGTGCAACTCCCGCCCTTGTACCACTCCTCATCGAAACACGCACCCGCCCAGCATCATCAGTGCTGTCTGCTGTTG
>CAYNRS010000449.1:0-2645 GCA_964399565.1 uncultured Ignavibacteriaceae bacterium | reverse complement strand
TTTCTCGGTCAAATGCTGGTTCGTGCGCTACTACTCATACCCGCCGCATGGTTTACGAAGTTCGCTGCTGCGCGGCATGCGGCACTCTTTCGCTTGAAGGAACATTATGCCTACAAGTACTCCGTGGCATCTTCCGTAGAAGGCTTTAAGAAACAGGCTGAACCATTCAAAGATGCTATTGCCGCCGCGACGTTTTTTGAACTGACGTTCAATCCTGCAGAAAGAATGGAAACTAAAGCTCATCAGGAACAAAGACACCCTAATATCGTTATGGAGTGGGTCATGAAAAAGCTTGGGGCTACTTACAACGGAAAGTCCTCTTAGACTTTTTTCACGATGATTAATTAGATTACCCTACAATTTTAATCTCCCCATCCGTGAGGTCGTATGGTTCATAGACATGCTGGTCAATTTATTTTTCGTACTCGCGGGCTTTGGCTTCAAAGAGATACCCGTTGCCTTTATTGCTGTCAGTGCATAAAGCATCAATACTTGTAAATAACCTAGGCTTTGAACTGATAAAGCCAATCTAGTACACCATTCGGGTTATATAAAATTCACCATTTCAGAGTACATACAATTTGTTAAGAATGAGCTAAGCTATTTTCACTAATCGCACAGGGACGTGCCGGCCTGCTGCGATAGCATCACAGCGGGTTTTTTATTTATAGGAGAAGAGGAAATGGAAGTGAGGGAAAGGGATATTTGTGAAATTCTGGGATATTGGATAACGGAATATCGGGTTTTCAAATGCGGACGAGTTACGGACGCCTATTTCCACGTCAGAAACAGTGAAGGCGAAGTGCTGAGCAAGAGATTCGGTACTATCGATGAGCCCGTGAAGATACTAAAAAAAATCGAACAATCGCTTAATTGTTAGTATCTTAAATATTCCCCCATTTTTATGGGGTTCCTTGAGCGTGAAAACCGACGCTTGGGCGTCCGATTCTATTAACACGAGGTTGGATATAACATAATAAAAGACTTAATTAATTAATAAGTTACATTTGCATAATATCAGCCAGTTCGGTGGATTTCAATATGGTACTATCCACACTACACTAATAATTTACAATCCTATTCTATGCCAAGTTTTCTCGCGAATTCATGGGCTTCGTCCCTCCGTTCTCTAACTCCTTCGTTCTGAGGCTCGCGTAAAACAGCATCATCCAAGGCTTTTAAACCATCTAATAACAATTCTATCGCATCGTCTGTCTTATTGCTTTTGTGTAGTGATTCCGCTTTAAGCCTAGCAACATGGCCACACGTGTCAAGCCATGCAGCATCCGTTCTTCGAAATACTTGATCATATTTTGGCAGTTCACGACTTAACTCATACGCTTCGTCTAGAAGATCTTGACGGTTATCCCGTAGCACCTTATCACAGTAGTACCATGCCAAATCGTTCATTGCGTGGATCGGTACTAAGGGATCTGGCATGTTATGATCGCTTAATGCTTTTTGAGCTTTATCAATAGCTAGGTCCAGATTTTTCTCCTTATCCTCCATATAGAGAGCAAGACCAAGAAGCTGAAGAACTCGGCCATCATCCGGCAGCATTTGCTCGGCTTTCGAAAGATGGCCTATTACCTTGCTCCAGTCATTATCAAAGAAATCGATTACACCTTCATAGTAGCAAACTTCTCCAGTATTAGTTCCGTCAGATCGAGCCAGTATCCTCGCATAAGTTAATGCGTCATTCATTAAAGCCTCGTCTTTTTTCCGTTTACCAATTACGGCTAGTTGCAAAGAGGGCTCAAGCGTGGATTTGTAGAGGTCATGCTCCCGTAGATCCAGTAATACTTTCTGTGCTTCATTAAGATTTCCTTCTCCTGTTAATATACGAGCACGTCGCATCTCTTTATCAAGTGCTGGGTCATGAATTATTCGAGGACTGACATCCCTTTTTGTAACTGCGCCAGTAAGAAATCGCCATACAATACCTTTGAGCTCATCGTAGCTTAAATATCCAAAATGCGGAAGACTAAAACTCAACACGGTTTTCCGTCCACGATGGGGTTGATTCCTTCTTTCTCGAGCGGGATAAACAATTAGACTGGAGATTGAAGTCGGGTTCTGTCTCGCTTCCTGTAGTTCTACTAGTTGCGCGCCGAGATCAGAGAGGTCAAAGATAGCGTATCTGCACTGGCGAACCATTCGGAGATCTTCATCCATGGTTTGCCGGAGAGGTATTGGATAGTCTGCTGGAATAATAGGCTCCCAGTGACGACATCCCGGATCTTTGACTTCTTCCGGATAAGAAAATTCTTTAATAAATCTGGCGATTTCCCTCAAAATGGGCATAAAGTCATATTGCCCTGCAACAAAAACCCTTTGTTCTCGGGTTGCGGGAAGGCGTTCTACACTTAGCTGTTCTCGCCCAAGAAGGAAATTCTCTATGAGGAGGATATCTTGTTGGTCTTTCGGCTCACGACGCAGTTGTTTCCACTCGAGGACTTTCGTAAGTCGGACAAAAGGTAAACCATCAATTACATCGGCATCGCCGATCAGTTCCTCAATGGTTCCCACAATGGGATACCAACCATTAAGGATCTCAATTTTTCCTATTGTAATTTTCTTTAAACCGTGCTCATGGTCAATCGGATCATAATTGTCTATCAGCTGTTTCCATAGATCAGGAGTAA
>CAYNRS010000448.1:0-2650 GCA_964399565.1 uncultured Ignavibacteriaceae bacterium | reverse complement strand
AGGAAGCACGGGCGGCGGACAAGCTGATCTTTCCAAATATACAAACTACAGCTGGTATGCATTCGCACCGCCGAACTACACCACGCCTGTCGACAGCTTCAAATGGAGTGGCTCGACGGCAAGCGACCCGCGACCGAGGGGCATTGCATTCAGTCCGACGGGAGATACAGTATACGTTACCCAGTTCAACTCCTCAACCGTTCCCGCTGTGCAAATGTTTGTAAAGGGATCACTTGTTGGTGTCGAGGAATTGACGAGTGCGACATTGCCCTCCGGATATGAACTCGAACAGAATTTCCCGAACCCGTTCAACCCGTCAACGGAGATTCGCTTTAAGGTCGCACAAGCAGGGATGACCACCCTGCAGGTGTACGACATTCTCGGCCGCGAGGTGGAAACACTCGTTAACGAGTACCTCATGCCGGGCTCCTACAAGGCGCGCTTCAACGGCGCAGGGGTGACGTCGGGGACATACATCTACGTGCTGACCTCCGGCGACACGAGGATCAGCAAGAAGATGATGCTGTTGAAATGATGACGCAAATTCTGTTGGCTGTTGTAGGGATTTGATTAATCAAATCCCTGCAACGAGAAACGGTGTCATCAGTTCTTTGGGGGCATTCGATGCAAAACCGGATGCCCCCTTTTTTGTGAGAGTCATGAACCAACGGAGTTGCCCATGAGACATTTGTTACGCGCTTCTTTTACCTTCGCCATTCTTTTCTCCATCCTCACCGAAACAGTTACGGGCCAGTTTGAAGCAGCTCCTCATGCAGTTTCATCACTCGCGGCAAAGCGTGAATTCCGCGGCGCATGGATCGCTACGGTAACGAATCTCGACTGGCCCACCGGCGGCGCTCAGGGGTCCGGTGGAAACTTCACACAGCTGCAAAAGGACGAATTGATCTTTATCCTCGACAACCTTGCGGCGGCGGGTTTCAACGCCGTCATTTTTCAGGTTCGCACGGAATGCGACGCACTCTATAATTCTCCTTATGAACCCTGGTCCTTCTGGCTCACAGGATCCAGCGCCTTGATTCAGGGTGTACCACCGAACCCGTTGTATGACCCATTGGAGTTTGCCGTTGCAGAAGCGCACAAACGCGGGATGGAGCTTCATGCGTGGTTCAATCCATATCGCGCCGTCAGGCCCTCGACGTACACGCGAGCCGCCAGCCACGTTTCCAACACGCATCCCGAGTGGTTACTCGTTTTCAATTACTTGGATGTCAACGGAATTGCAAGAACCGCAAAGATTCTCGATCCAGGATTGCCCCTTGTTCGAGATCATGTCGCAATGGTCGTCAGCGACATTGTTCGACGATACGATATCGACGGAATTCATGCTGATGATTATTTCTACCCTTACCCCGAAGGAACCCTGACGGGGGTCACCAATCAAGACGACCTCACGTTTGCCAACTACAACCCCGACGGGCTCGCGCGTGCCGACTGGCGGCGTGAAAACGTCAACAAACTCCTTGCACAAATACGCGACAGCGTCCAGGCCATTAAGCCGTATGTGAAATTCGGCATGAGCCCCTTTGGCATCTGGAGGCCGAACAATCCCTCCGGGATTTCAGGCCTCGATGCGTACAACACAATTTATTGCGACGCCATTACCTGGCTTCAAAGAAAATACGTTGATTACATTGCCCCGCAGCTGTACTGGGCTTTCGGCGGCGGTCAGGACTACGGCAAGCTCCAGCCCTGGTGGGCAGATTCAGCCAACGCCAATGGACGGCATTTATAGACGGGAAATGCAACGTACCGCATAGGAAATCCTGATTCAGCGGCGGAAATTCCGAATCAAATCAATTTCAACAGGTCGAACGCGAAAGTCCAGGGCAGCATTCAGTTTAGAGCAAGGAACGTTACGGGCAACCTAGGGGGAATTTTCGATATACTCAAATCCGATGTGTTTCTCTACAGCTCGATCATCCCGACAATGAACTGGAAAGCCGACGCCACACCGCCCAACGCTCCGCTTGCGCTTTCCTCGACAAATCCTGGTTCCAACATTTTTGGACTGCAGTGGGGTGCACCCCCACCGGCAACAGACGGCGACACCGCCATGCGATACGGCGTCTACAGGTTCGCGACCTCGACCCCGCAGCCGTCCGATGTGGCAAATCCAAAGAACCTCTTCGGCCTCGTGGCGGGTACGTCGGCAACTCCAAAAAGCATTGTTGACACTGTTGGGGCTCAATTCTACTATGCAGTTTCTGCTCTGGACCGCAACAATAATGAAAGTGGATTGAGCAACGTCGCAACTCTGAGCGGCCCGATTCCGACACAACCGACACTCGCCTATCCAGCCAACGGCGAACAGAATTTTCCGAAGGGCGCAACGATCAAATGGAATACATCGCCAAATGCGCTTGCATACCTCGTTGAGTTTGATTCGACGCAGAATTTCGGCCCAACTTCGATGCTTCTACGGTCGAACGTGGCCGATACGGTTCTTGCTCCGCCCACACTTCTCGCCCAGAAAACATACTACTGGCGGGCAGCTGCGGGGAATCAGGTGGGCACAAGCGGGCATTCTGCGACGTTTTCGTTCAGGACTGGCTGGCCGTTGCCGCCTATGCCCCTTTCGCCGGCCACGGGCACGACCGATGTTCCGCGTAATCCAACATTCACGTTCACG
>CAYNRS010000447.1:0-2653 GCA_964399565.1 uncultured Ignavibacteriaceae bacterium | reverse complement strand
CTGGCAGGATTATGCCCCCGTCAAGCATCAGAAAGAAATCACAGGACACGCCGTACGTGCAATGTATCTCTACACTGGCGCGGCGGACGTTGCCGCTCTCACCGGCGACGAAGGATATCTACATGCGATGAAAACGGTCTGGCAGGATGTCGTACAGCGAAACATGTACGTCACGGGCGGCATTGGATCAGCGGGGGACAACGAAGGCTTCAGCAAAGACTATGACCTCCCCAACGAGGATGCGTATTGCGAAACGTGTGCGTCAGTGGGCATGGTGTTCTGGAATCAACGGATGAACCTTCTCACGGGAGAAAGCATTTACTACGATGTGCTCGAACGAAGTCTCTATAATGGCGCCCTCGATGGATTAAGTCTCAGCGGAGAAAGATTCTTCTATGACAATCCTCTGGCTTCCAACGGCCAACATCAGAGGCGCGAGTGGTTTGGAACCGCGTGTTGCCCCGCCAACATTGCACGCTTGGTTGCTTCACTCGGCGGCTACATCTACAGCAAAAACGATGCTGGCATCTGGGTAAACCTCTTCGTTTCCAATAAGGCAACGATTACGGTCGGAAAAAACGACGTCGTCGTGGCGATGGAAACAAATTATCCGTGGGATGGAAAGGTGCGATTGAGCATTAACCCGAAAGTGAAAACAAAACTTGCAATGCATATTCGCATCCCCGGTTGGCTGGCGAATGAACCCGCACTGGGAGGCTTGTACGCTTATGCTGACAAGAACGAATCAAAAGTTTCCACCAACGTGAACGGAAAATCTTTTAGTTACAAAGCTGAGAATGGTTATGCTGTCATAGAAAGAGAATGGAATGCGGGAGATGTTCTGGAATGGGGTCTTCCCCTGGAGCCGCGGAAGATCGTCTCGCGAAATGAGGTTCCAATGAATCGGGATCGGGTTGCGCTTCAGCGCGGACCGCTCGTCTATTGCGTTGAAGGTGCGGATAATGGAGACGTTTGGAATATCTTCCTGCCAGCAGATGCAAAATTTGTGGAAAAGTCACACCAGGTCTCGTCCGAGCAAGTTATTGCTCTTCAGACGAAGGTCATGTCGGCCAAGGCCTCGGCGGATGAAAAATCGATTATTATAGAAAAAAGGAGAATCACTGCCATTCCATATTATGCCTGGGCTAATCGAGGTCCAAACTCCATGCAAGTCTGGCTTCCCACGAAAATCAGAGACGTAAAGATCAATTACAGATCAAAGTACGAGGACGGAGGCAACCGCTGAGACGGATTATCCATGTAGGGGCTTGATTAATCAACCCCCTACATGTTTTTGTCTCATGCAATCACATTGCCTTCCTTTCAATCCTGGTGCTCGGCCGGTGCCATTCCCTCTGCACCCGGAATTTTCCCCACCAGCTGCTGCGGGTTGTGAATCAGGACGGGAAGGTGCTGCGGGCAAATCCAAAACATGGCATTTCGAAAGGCGAGGGCGAGTAATGGTATTTCTTCTTGCGAGCGGCCACAGGCAACACACGCTTGTTCTTTTGATTTCATGTCGGGTTCCTTGTTGATGTTCGATTTGTCATTCTTTATTCTGCGATTTCAAATTCCTTCTCCTCCGGCCTGATTTCATCGTGCATGCGCCGGAGAGCATAGTACGCATTTTCACTCCCGCGCTTTGAAGCGTCGCGATAGAGTCGCGATGCCTCTCCTTTGTTGTGCGCCATTCCGATCCCCTTTTCGTAGCAGTAACCTAGCGCAGTTTGTGCAAGGATTGAGCCATCCTCAAAAGCCTCTCGAAGAATTTTCAGATTTGAATCTAATTTTTCCCCGCGCGCAATGGAGATCGTCGCCAGCCGAAGTTGCGCCTCACGACTGCCAAGCGAAGCCGCCTGTTGCCACAATTCCTCTGCTTTCCCTCGATCCTGAATCACCCACCTCCCTGACTGATAGCAGAGACCAAGCTCAATCATGGCTTGCACCTCGTTTTGATCACTTGCCGCTTTGAGTAACTTTAAGGACTGCTCAGGACCTAATCGACGTTCAATTTGCGCAGCAACGAGCCCGGACCAAACAAACTGAGCCATAGGATCTTCGACTTTGGCTTTTCGCTCGAGATCTTCTGCGAATCCTTTTTCATTCACAAGGTTCCACAAAAACTCGTGAGCGCGAGGAGACTCCAGCCGCAAAGCGCGAAGGTAGAAGGAGGCAGCTTTCAGACCATCGCGCCGAACACCGATGCCGCGTCCATACATTCTCCCAAGCAACGTAAGAGCCTCAGGACTTCCGCCGTCGGCCTCCCGCTCAAATGCCGTCATCGTGGCTGATGTATTTGCTCCATCCACGCCTTTTCCTGATGAGCCCTCCGGAGCATTGAGCGATTGGTAATATGTCGTGTCGATTGCTTTTCTTAGTGATGGGCTCGCTTCTCGAAGGACATCGCTCACAAGAACTGAATCCGTTATGTGTGATGACGTATCGACATCAAAATCCAGAAAAATCGGGCGAATTCTTTTCGCAAGGCTATCCTTCGTAGAGGTTCCGGTCTTCTTTCCGGACGGCTTTCTTGATAAGGACTCAGATGTATTCTCCGTGATGCCTCTTTTTTCAAATTCGCGAAGGACTTTCTTTGCAGGCTCAAAATCCTTACTCGCTGCCTGCTTGACAAGCTTATAGGCCCGCGACCAGT
>CAYNRS010000446.1:0-2655 GCA_964399565.1 uncultured Ignavibacteriaceae bacterium | reverse complement strand
ACTTCGAATGATCGACTCGCTCACGCTGGGTCTGGACTCTGCGCTCGATTTCAACTGACCGCCTGCAGAACCAACGATAAGAAGTATCAGCGCCACAACCCCTGACACCGTTCTCATGGACTTCCTCCGCGTTCTTTCAACAATGATAGTCAAATCTCGAATGATTGTCAATATAACCAAGTATGGATTTGACGCATGAGTTCTCCAAAGGTTTCCGGCTTCGAAGATCCTTTTTCAAGATCGGCTTTCAACAACAGCTTTTGCCTCTTCCAGTTGGTGCACTGTGTTCACTCCCCGAATCTCGTCCACCTGGGATGCTTTCAGAGCCGAAATTGTCCAATGGCGCTTCCAGAAGTATTCAAACACATCCGTAAGATAGTATTCGTTCTGGACGTTGTGTGCACCGATATGGTTCAGGCCATCAAACAGCCTCTCTTTATTGAACATGTAGATACCTGAATTCATTTCCCTGATTGCGAGTTCTTCCGGAGTTGCGTCCTTTTGTTCTACAATTTTCTTGACAGACCGGTCGGGATTGCGCACTATCCTTCCGTACCCAGTCGGGTCATCCATGTCAGCGGTCAAAATCGTGGCAACGGCGTTTGTATCCGCATGATGGGCCATAACCCTCTGCATCGTTTCTTTCTTGAGCAGAGGAACGTCACCCGACAACACGAGGACATTGCCCAAAAAGCTCTTAAGAGACGATTCGCTTTGCAGGACGGCGTGCCCCGTGCCAAGTTGTGGGTCCTGCACGACACACTCAACGTCCGGATGGGTTTTCCGGATGTACGCGGATACGACCTCCCGCTGATAACCGACAATCACGATGATCCGGCTTGCGTGCAAGTCATACGCCAGGTCAACCACGTAATGAATCATCGGCTTGCCGTTGATCTCATACATCACCTTGGCGAGGTTTGGATTCTTCATCCTTGTACCTATACCAGCCGCCATGATGACCGCTGCGAAATCGTGCTTTGCTGATGGTGAGACGCGACGCTCCATCTTCCTTTTACGAGTTGACTGAAACGAACATGTTGTCGATAAGTCGTGTTGAGCCAAACCGTACTGCGAGCGTTATCAGGACACCGGGAGAGTCGATTGTTTCAACCTCGGAGAATGTTGAGGGGCGAACGAATGCAATATAATCAATTTTTGTCGGAGCTGCTTTTTTGATAATTTCTTTCATTTCCTTGCGCAGCTTCTTGGCTGATCGTTCGCCGAATTTTACGCGACCTTCGGCGTATTGGAGCGACTGAAAGAGAGCTCGTGCGCGTGGTCGGTCATGAGGGGTCAAATACACATTGCGGGAGCTCATCGCCAAACCGTCGTGCTCGCGCACAATGGGTGCAATTACGAGTTCCGCGTCGAAATTGAGATCACGTGCCATTTGCTGGACGACAAACGCCTGTTGGGCGTCTTTCTGTCCAAAGACGGCGACGTGCGGATTTGCGACTTGAAAAAGTTTTGCGACGATGGTGACTACGCCTCGAAAGTGTGCCGGACGCACCTGCCCTTCAAGAATCTTCGAAATGCCTTCGACTTCAACAAAAGTTTTATATCCCTCGGGATACATTTCACCGTTGTCGGGTTTAAAGAGAATATCCGCTCCGCTTTTCGACGCAACTTCGCTGTCACGACGAAAATCCCTGGGATATTTGTCGAAATCCTCATCCTGGCCAAATTGCGTTGGATTCACAAAAATAGAAACGATGACAACATCGCTGACTTCTTTTGCTTTTCTGATCAAACTTGCATGACCCTCGTGCAGATATCCCATCGTCGGTACGAGGCCGATTCTCTTGTTGCGAGAGCGGATTCTTGCGGCCTCCGCCTTCATTTCCGCCACAGTGGTGATAATCTTCATCAAATAATCTTCTTGCCGAATCCCGACTGAATCAACTCGACTGCAAACTCGGCGGACTGATTTCTATTGTCCAAAATCGGGTTCGCCTCGACGACTTCAAGGGAGGCCATTTTTCCGTACTCGTGGAGTTCTTCCATGATCAGGTGTGCTTCGCGATAATTCAGGCCACCCTTCACCGGCGTTCCAACACCGGGAGCAACGGAAGGGTCAACGGCGTCCAGATCCAGGCTGACGTGGAGGTGGTCGACGCCATGGAGCTTTCGTAACGCCTTTGCGATGATGACGGACATTCCATGTTTGTCAATCTCTTCCATGGTAAAGATGTTGATGCCGTGTTGATGTATGTGCTTTCGTTCCCCGTCATCAAGGTCACGTGTCGCCAACAGGACGACGTTCTTGGGATCGACTTTGCGGAAATCTCCCGAGACGGACGTCAACTCAAGAGACCCCAATCCAATCGAAGCCGCCAGCGGCATTCCATGAATATTTCCTGAGGGCGTCGTCTTCTCTGTATTGAGGTCGCCGTGCGCGTCGACCCAGAGAACACCGAGTGTTTTGTTCACCTTTCGACAGTGAGCCGAGATTCCCGCTATTGTTCCGATAGCCACCGAGTGGTCTCCGCCAAGAACAAGCGGAAACCCTCCGCCGGAAACGATCTTTCCAATTTTCGAACCAAGGAAGGTGCACGCGCGGACTATTTCTGGAAGGTACTTCAACTTGTCGTTGCGGATTTTTTGCTGCTCCGGGTTCTTGACCGGGACATCGCCTTCATCAACGACCACGTG
>CAYNRS010000445.1:0-2658 GCA_964399565.1 uncultured Ignavibacteriaceae bacterium | reverse complement strand
AGCTTCAATGTGCTGTTTCTCGCCGTACTGGTGCTTCCTCTCGTTCCTTATGTTGATGCGCAAATCGTCCAAAAGCTCGCTGACGACGATGACACCAAATTCACCAGCGTTGGCAACATTCAGCTCACGATAACGAACTTCGGGACCTTTGGAACGCGCAACAGATACTGGCCGAATCAACCTTCCTGCGAATATCCAAAAGGATCCCGGGTGGAACATATCTATCAGGGCGGCTTGTGGATAGGAGCGCACTCACGCAATCGGAATCTCTATCTCGTAAGCACGGGAGTAACGGATCGATCAGGGTCATCGGGAGAAGGATATGAATTCACCACAGCGCCAGGAGCCACGATTCTGCAACGCTCGACCCATTCTGATTCCCGTTTCTTTAGTGAATCCGCCATAAGCCACCAGGACTTCGTGAGTGAATATACCGACCGGAATACCCGCGTGCCATTGACTGGAGATTCAATCTTCAACCATATTCCTCTTGGGGTCTCCGTCCAGCAGGAAAGTTTTGCCTGGAACTTTCCCTTTGCGGAGTTCTTTGTGATTTTGAAATATCTGGTCGTCAATACCAGTGTTGACACACTTGATTCGGTTTATGTCGGACTGTGGAACAACGCCGTCGTTCGGAATACGAATGCCGTGCGACCCGGGACGACCGGGTATTTTGACTTTGGCGGGAATGGCTTTGACTCCCTCGCGCGCATGATGTACACGTTTGAATTTCAGCCGACACCGGGCGGTGTTCCCGCAAACAGTTACATTGGTGTCTCATTGTTGGGCTCCACTCCTTTCTCCAGCGGCGTCGGTTCGGTCGGGGATATTCACCGGAATACATACTACAACGCGTGGAGATTCCGGAGTAGTTCAGGGGACCAGGCATATTTCTCCCCAACAGACGACTACAACTCAGACCGTAATTTCAGCCGCTATTCGCGCATGACCCAGTCCTTACCGCAAAACAAGATTGATCCCTTGAGAACATCCGCGGGCAATTACACGACCTTGCTCTCAGCCGGCCCTTTTCAGACAATGGTTCCGGGTGATTCACTCGAAATTGTCTTTGCGGTCGTGTGCGCAAAAAAAACGGGTGTCGATTTGGAACAACTCGACAAGGCTGAACAGCGACAGGGCCTTTATGCAAACCTCGCGTGGGCCCAGCAGACGTACAATGGCGAGGATCTTAACGGAAATAATCAACTTGATCCGGGAGAGGATTTAAACGGAAACGGCCGCTTGGATCGTTATCAGCTCCCCTCTCCGCCGAGACAGCCGAAAGTGCGGGCCGAGCTCGATAACCAACAGGTCGTGTTGTATTGGGACAGGGTGACGGCCGAGGAATCTATTGACCCAATCAGCAAACGGAAGGATTTTGAAGGATATCGTGTTTATCGCTCAAAGCCGGGGGCGGACTTTCTCTCAGGAGAGAATCTCCTTCTGAGCTTATCCCTCGTTGGTGAGTTTGACAGGCGCGACGACTCAGTCGGTTACAACACTGGTTTTGGTCAAGTTCTTCTTCCTGCTCCAAAGATTTTTCCTGGAGATACCAACGCGTACTGGTACAGATTTCCGCCGGTGAGCCTGGGGGTAACTCATCTGAACGGCTGGCAGTATGTATACGGCGTTTCAGCCTTTGACCAAGGCGACGCAGCGAACGACCTTCCTACTCTGGAAAGCGCTTCGTCGATTGTTCGTATTGTCCCGGGTTCTCCTGGAACTGCTGACAATTCCGTCAACATAGGAGTGTATCCAAACCCATACTATGGGCGGGCGTACTGGGATGGCCAGGGCGAGCGCAACCGAAAAATCTACTTCTTCAACCTGCCTGAGCGCTGCACAGTGACAATCTATACGATAGCAGGTGATGTCGTTGCTGAATTCATTCATGATGCTGGAACGTATCAGGGTGATGATATTGAGTGGTTTCGTCGGTTCGGCGACCAGTCGCAACTTCCTGTGTTTGCTGGTGGGGAACATGCGTGGGATTTGATTTCAAGATATGACCAGGCAATTGCTTCAGGCCTTTATCTCTTCAGCGTGAAGGATAAAGATTCAGGAAATGTAAAAACCGGTAAATTCCTTGTCGTCAAATAAAAACGTTCTGAGGTCTAACAATACACCCAATTCCAAGGAGGGATTTATGAGAGCAATGCTACTTTTTTTGTCGACTCTATTCATAACAACCACCTGTTTGATGGCCCAAGGACCATACCGCACTGTAAAGGTAAGAGACATCCAGTTTTGTGCATTGGACTCCTTGTTGAAAGCCGATACTCTTCAAAACACGCAACCGAGCCGATGGACCTTGCAGGCGTCATCCTTTTACCGTTCTGTGAGCACGCAGAGAGAAACCGTCGAGGTTGTTGCGCAAGTCGTTGTCCCTGCCAAAGTTGTCACCTTCACAGGCGCAGGATTCACAATGCTTCTTAGGGATACTGGCGCTGTTGGAAATTGGGAATGGACGGGTGTGTTTGCCCGAGCCGGGATCGATGTGGACGCCATCGAGCGTATGGCCTGTGGTGTCGAGGTGATGAGCGGTTAGCGCGGTCGAGCCCGCCATGACGCGCAGGCCCATCTGGGCATCGAACAGCCCTAGGTGCGCCAACGTCACGAAGTCGGCATCGTCCAACGTCACCATCGGCGCGTTCTCGA
>CAYNRS010000444.1:0-2662 GCA_964399565.1 uncultured Ignavibacteriaceae bacterium | reverse complement strand
GAAGAATCCTTTGTACTTCGACCCTGAGAATATCGTGAAACTGGCAATCGAGGGAGGATGCAATGCGGTTGCTTCGACGCTCGGTGTCTTGGGGGCGGTTGCGAGGAAGTATGCGCATAGGATTCCCTTTGTTTTGAAGTTCAACCACAACGAGTTTCTTTCTTATCCCAATACATATGACCAGACTTTCTTTGCAAGTGTCAAGCAGGCGTACGACATGGGTGCAACGGCAGTGGGGGCGACTGTCTATTTCGGTTCGGCGGAATCGAGGAGGCAGCTGTGGGAAGTGAGCCAGGCGTTCCAGCAAGCGCATGAACTTGGGATGGCCACAATCCTCTGGTGTTACACGAGGAACCCTGCTTTCAAAACAAAAGAAAAGGATTACCACGTATCCGCGGACTTGACCGGCCAGGCGAACCACCTTGGCGTAACCATCGAAGCTGACATTATCAAGCAGAAGCTTCCGGAAAACAACGGCGGGTATAACGCGCTGAATATGGGTGGATCCAGCTATGGCAAAACAGATAAACGAGTGTACTCAGAGCTGTCAAGCGACCATCCGATCGACCTCACACGTTATCAGGTAGCCAATTGCTACATGGGGCGCGCTGGTCTCATCAACTCAGGCGGGCCCTCCGGCCAAAACGACGTTGCCGAGGCAGTGAAGACAGCGGTCATCAATAAACGCGCCGGAGGAATGGGCCTCATCTCGGGCCGAAAAGCGTTTCAGCGCCCGATGAAAGAAGGAGTCCAAATCCTCAACGCTATTCAGGATGTTTATTTGTCGAAAGAAGTCACCATCGCCTAGCTTCCCCGGCTTCATTGTGTAACGCATCGCGTGGAGATCTTTTGAAGGCGTCAGGTTTTACGGCTTGACGCCTTTCTTGTTTTCAGAACTTGAACGGAGATAACGTGAGTACTCTTCGATGCCTGATCTTCGACATGGACGGAACTCTGACACAAACGCTCCGGTTGATTTACGATTCATTCAATCACATCGCCCAACGATATCGCAAGCGGACATTCTCCGAGCCCGAGATTAATGCCATGTTCGGTCCGCCTGAAGAGGGAGCCTTGCTGCAGGTCGTCGAGCGGTCGCAGCTCGATGAAGCAATGTCAGAGTATCTTCGCTTTTACCAGGAAAACCATTCACGCCTTGCCACACTCTATCCCGGAATAAAAGAACTTCTCGGTTTCATCAAGGCTCGGGGTGGGCTCCTGGCACTGTTCACTGGAAAAGGAATTCACACAACCTCGATAACGCTGGATGAATTCAACATCAGACAGTATTTCGATTACGTGGTCACCGGGAATGATGTCGAAAAACACAAACCATCCGCAGAAGGCATCCACAAAATCATGTTGCATTTTGGCCTGAAGCCTGAGGAAGTCCTGATGGTGGGAGACGCTGTCTCGGACATCAAAGCGGCGCATGAGTCGGGCGTAAAAATTGCCGCAGTCCTTTGGGACTCGTATTCGAAGGACAAGGTTCTTCAAATGGCGACAGATTATGTATTTCACGATGTTGCGGAATTCCATGCGTGGTTACAGGGTCAATTTGACTAGCTCACGTTTACAAGGCCAGGGAGAAGTTCTGTCGGCGTTTTGGGGAAGGATGGTGAAATACGGGCTGGCTGCTGCCGTTCTCATCTTCTATATGACCACTGTTTTGCATTTCTCATACACTCCGGACGATACATATATCTACCTTCAGTACGCAAAGAACATTGCTCAGGGTGACGGCTTCTCCTTTAACTCAGGTACGCCGAGTTTCGGCGTGACAAGCCCGCTCTGGACTTTCCTGATAACCATCGGTTCGCTCCTTAAACTGGACCCCTGGGTTGTGGCCAAAACCTTCGACCTTGTTTTTGCAAGCCTCTCTATTATTCAAGTGTTCATCCTTGGGTTTATAATCCTCCGGGACAAGGTATTCGCAGTGGCCGGCGCAATTCTATTTTCGCTCGATGCATGGTTCTTGCGCTGGTCCGGGTCGGGAATGGAAACATCTCTTGCCATCCTGCTGACGATTCTTGTCGTCTCCTATGCGTACCGGAATGAGTATCTTGTTGCATCGTTCGTTGCTGCGGTTCTCACCCTCGTTCGCCCCGAGGGCATCCTCCTTTTTCTCGTTGTCCAGGGGGATAATTTCATGAATACCACCGAATCCAAACCGGTTGTCAGGTCTTTCTTTGCATCACTTGGCATTTATGCTGCAGTCCTTAGTCCCTGGGTGATTTTTTCGTACCTTTACTTCGGAACCATTGTTTCCAATTCGGTTGCGGCGAAGGCGGGAATGACGTTCTCCCTCGACACCACCTGGCAGACGGTGCTCGAATGCTTGCGCATCATGGCGGCAACGCAGCTTATTCCAGCGCTCCTTATGGTTGTTGGGGTTGTCGAGGCTTGGAGGAGCAGGCAGTGGCCGTCTCGAAGAGTCGAGTTGTTCCCGCTGGCGTGGGTAGCACTCCTTTTTATCGGATACGCTTTGCAGGGGGTTCAGATTGTTTCACGGTATCTTCTCCCGGCTGTTCCTTTTGTCATCCTGTACGGACTGTGGGGACTTAAGCAAATCGTCGAGTCGTGGGGGTTGCCACTGCGGCGCGGTTATCAGCTGGCTGCTTTTGTCGGCGCGCTTTCTATTTTTCTGAACCAGTTGATCTAT
>CAYNRS010000443.1:0-2663 GCA_964399565.1 uncultured Ignavibacteriaceae bacterium | reverse complement strand
TAGCGCGACATTTTCGGCAACTCTCAACCAACCCGGATATATTCGCGCTGAATTGTCCACTTCAGAAGTGACCTCAATGGATGGTCGAAAACATTTTTGTTATTCCAATCCCGTTTGGCTTCATCAACATAAATCAGATTGATTACAATGAGCTACGAGCGACAAAGCGGAGAATCTCAGGATAGGTTCCCTTTTCGAAAGCCGCGGCAATATCCTTGGATTGTTCATCTACTCTTGTTTATTTTCACGTTTTTCACAACGACAGTCGCAGGGGTTTTGTGGTTGAATGAAGATCAGTTTGAGTTGCGGAATTTTGCCCTTGGTTTACCTTATTCCGTCTCACTTCTGTTTATCCTCGCTACTCATGAGTTTGGCCATTATTTCGCGGCACGCTACCATCAGATAGAAACGACGCTTCCGTTTTTCATTCCCTTCCCCCCGTTCATCACACTCAATTTCGGTACACTAGGCGCAGTCATACGGACACGTTCGGTTGTTCCTTCCCGGAAAGTTATGTTTGATATTGGTTCGGCGGGTCCTTTGGCCGGCTTTGTGGCATGTCTCATTGTGTTGACATACGGGTTCTTCACGCTTCCTGGGAAGGAATACATTTTGAACATTCATCCGGATTTCGACTTTTCCACAAATTCAGTTCCTGGTGCATCCACTGTAGCTCTCGCATTTGGCGACAATCTTATTCTCATGTTCTTTCGCAGCATTTTCGAGGGGCAACAATTCATTCCTCCGATGTCAGAGATTTATCATTATCCGTTTCTCTGCGTCGGATGGTTCGGGTTGTTTGTTACGGCAATGAACCTCATCCCCATCGGGCAACTGGACGGTGGTCATATCATTTACACGATGTTCGGGGATCGGCATCGCAAAATTGCCCTGGGAGCCTTCATTGGACTTCTTATTCTCGGCCTTCCTTCCGTTTTGGATTCTCTTTTGCGCGGATTTGCAGAGTCCTATTATCGGGAACCGTTTGACCAGTTTATTCCGTTTGCTCAGTACAGCTGGGGCGGCTGGCTCTTCTGGGCTGCCGTGCTCTTCACGCTTGTGAAACTCTACCATCCGCCAGTTTCTGATGAGACACCCCTTGACACCAACAGGATCTGGATTGGGTGGATATGCCTCGCTGTTTTCATTCTTTGTTTTACTTTTCTTCCTTTTCAGATATCCATTGGATAAAGTTGATTTTAAGGACATTCTTAATTAAAATTCATTCAATACACACCTCCAAGAGGCTGAATCAAAAGGATTGCTACTGAAAATTCACTTGAATTGAGACCACGGTCTACGACAACAAAGTCCTAGATCGTATAGCGGCGGAAGGCAATCGTTTGAATCAGCTCCGCTTTTCAAATTCTTTGAAGAGTTTTCTCCCCTCCTTATCCTTTTCCTTTTGGTATCCTGTGAAAAAGAGGATCACGGAGTTCTCGAATCGCAGGGTGTTTCGCCCATTATTTCAGGCTTGTCTATTTCCCCTTCGAGGATTAATACAGACACCATTAACGTTGGCCCGACGAGACTGCCTGGAGATATCCTCGACCTCGCGTCGAATGCCTTTGCGAGAGTCCAATCATCCGCCGGAGTGAATGCAATCTCCAGAGTCGAATATTGGGTAAGAAACCATGACGGATCCGCTGTGCTTAGTTCAGGACTTCTGCTTGATAACGGGGTTTTGCCCGATGTAGCCTCCGGGGACAGTATTTTTTCCGGAACAATGCAGTTTCAGATCGTCCGGTCAACGATCGGCACGCTCTTCGTCGAAGTAGCGTCAGAGGGTACTGGAAGTTACCATAGCAACAGCCTTTTTCTGCCTCTTGAAATCGTTAGAGCAAACCAACCTCCCGTTCTCTCCAACCTCCTGGCACCGGACACAATTCTCGTAGGCGCCAATCCATCATTTCTCATTACCATTCGTGCATCAGACCCTGATGGTTTGCCAGACATACGGTCAGTGATCAGAACGACACCAAGCAACCTTGTTTTGCCTTTAAATGACAGCGGTGTGAATGGGGACCAACAGGCTGGAGATGGAATTTATTCGGAGACGGTTTCGCTTGACCCGCCTCCCCCAGCGGGCGCCTATGATTTCACATTTCAAGCCTTTGACCGGTCCAATGTTGGAAGCAACATCATCAACAAGCGGATTACTGTTGTGCAATGAGGGCGCTCTCGACATATTTCGGTTTTGCTTTACTTCTCCTTTCGCCTCTTGAGGCACAGCTTCCGAAATCATATAAACTGAATTCTCCCGCCTCCTCATCCTTTCCCCAGAGCAACATTGTGTCCGACATCTTTGCTCGAAACGACACGTTGTGGTTTGGTACGGACAAGGGCCTGATGAGTACAGTGGACAAGGGGCTCTCATGGAACAACTTTGCGAACACAGCTGGTTTGAGCGACAGAGGAATTTCCGCTTTGGCCATAAACGATGAAATTATTTGGATTGCCACTGCGTTCAGCACGCGACAAGACGGCGAATCGCTCTCTTCAGGCGGTGGGCTGTTCTACTCCACCAATCGCGGACAAACATGGACACCCATTGCGCAACCAGTTGATGAAGGACTCGTCGACACAATTCTTTATGGGGCTAATAAGATCAAAACACTTGCCATAACGACAGTCGTGAACAACGTGACGTTTGATATTGCCTT
>CAYNRS010000442.1:0-2668 GCA_964399565.1 uncultured Ignavibacteriaceae bacterium | reverse complement strand
CCCTTACGCCACAGAAATGGAATTCCGGCCGAGAACTGCCTCGAAAATAAACTTTCTTTCGCGCTACTCCTGGAGAGATAACAAATGGATGAGCGAACGTGCCAGGACCGATTGGCTCGGGAAGCCGGTTTCCGTTTATGAGGTTCACCTGGGTTCTTGGGCTCGCGTTCCAGAAGAAAAGAACAGGTGGCTCACCTACAGGGAATTGGCCGACAGACTTGTCCCGTATGTCCTGAAGCGCGGTTTTACGCACGTTGAGCTGATGCCTGTGATGGAGCATCCTCTTGATGCCTCATGGGGTTACCAGGTAACCGGGTATTATGCGCCGACGAGCCGCCATGGAACTCCGCAAAACCTCATGTATCTTATCGACCGTTGTCATCAGAACAATATTGGCGTGATCCTCGACTGGGTCCCGGCCCATTTTCCGCGGGACCCACACGCACTGGGCGAGTTTGACGGTACGCATTTGTTTGAGCATGCTGATCCGCGTAAAGGAGAGCATCAGGATTGGGGCACCTACATCTTTAATTACGGCAGGAATGAGGTCAAAAATTTTCTTGCAGGGAATGCACTCTTTTGGGCGGAAAAGTATCACATCGACGGCCTGCGCATTGATGCCGTGGCATCAATGTTGTACCTGGATTATTCACGAAAAGAGGGCGAATGGGTTCCCAATGAATTGGGAGGCCGGGAAAATCTGGATGCCATTGCGTTCATCAAACATGTCAACGGTCTCATGAGGCATTACTATCCTGGCGTGCTGACAATTGCAGAGGAGTCGACTGCCTGGCCGGGTGTGACGAATGAACTTGAATACGGAGGTCTTGGCTTTCACTTGAAATGGAACATGGGTTGGATGCACGATACACTTCAGTATTTTAGCAAGGATCCTGTTTACCGTGGACACCATCAAGGCAGCATGACGTTTGCCCTTCTCTACGCTTTCACCGAACGGTTTCTCATGCCGCTTTCACACGACGAAGTTGTGCATGGCAAAGCGTCTCTTCTTTCGAAAATGCCCGGCGACGACTGGCAGAAATTTGCAAACTTACGAGCACTGTTCGGACTGATGTATGGATTCCCCGGGAAAAAGCTGATATTTATGGGAGGCGAAATTGGCCAATGGAACGAATGGAATCACGAGGCTTCCCTCGATTGGCACCTTGCACAATACGGCCGCCATCAAGGAATTCAACGGTGGATAGAAGACATCAACAGGCTTTACCACACGGAAAAGGCTCTCCATGAAGTGGACTTTCATTATACAGGGTTTGAGTGGATTGACTTCACAGACTCCGCAAGCAGTGTGATTGCGTTTGTGAGAAGATCGCGTGAAAACCAAAGTTGGATTGTTGTCGTGTGCAACTTCACACCGGTTCCGCGCGGGAGCTACAGAATTGGCGTCCCAGAACCAGGGGACTATAACGAAGTGCTCAACAGTGATTCCTCGTACTACGGGGGAAGCAACATGGGGAACGCGGGAACAATCTCTGCCGACGCGATCGGTCACCATGGCCGAGCGTATTCGTTAAATCTTACTCTACCGCCTCTCAGCGTTGTTTTTCTGAAGAGGAAAGAGTTGTAATCTTTTTGTATTTTTAAAGCATGTGACCCGATTTTGCCCCCGTAGCTCAGATGGATAGAGCAGCAGTTTCCTAAACTGCGTGTCGGACGTTCGAATCGTCTCGGGGGCACACTTCCTGTTGACAATCAGGTCTCTGTTCCTTATCCTTGAAGCCCCCCGAGTGAGAACTCTATGCCAAAGAAGAAATCCCCTCGCTCAGTCAACTGGGCTGCCGAAATACTTCCGCTCATCAAGCTCTACAAGGGTCGCAAACACCCATTGGAATACCAGAATCCATACCAACTTGTGGTTATGGTTGTTCTGGCAGCGCAGGATTCTGACAGGCATATCAACTCCATCGCGCCTGATCTCTTCAAGGCTTTTCCATCCATCAAGGACCTGGCAAAAGCAAAACCCGAGGAAGTATTCAAATATGTCGAAACAGTCAGAAATTTCTGGAACAAGACAAAATGGCTCATTTCGATGGCGCAGGCAGTCGGCGAAGACAAGTATATACCTAGGACGATGGAAGATCTGACGAAGCTGGCAGGAATTGGGAGAAAATCGGCAAATGTCATCAAACGGGAGCTGGGGGCGCCGGCTGAGGGAATTAGCGTTGACCTCCACGTTGTTCGTGTCGCTCCAAGGCTTGGGATTGCCTCCGGAACCAATGCGGAAAAGATTGAAAAAACGTTGATGAAGGTTCTGCCGGACAAACTGTGGACGGAAGCAGGCATGGCGATGTCTTTTCTTGGGAGAGAAACTTGCCGACCGACCAACCCCAACTGCTCCGCATGTGTGATTAATAAAGTCTGTGCCTACTACAAAGCCATGAAGAAGTAGTTCCCCGCTCTCTTGTTTTCCCCGGCGAAGTTTTGTAAATTCATTCCGGAGCCTCGCTCAGCCGTTTCCTGAAGTTCCACTTCACAAACCTCAACTCAAGAGCCGATCTTTTCATGCGACTTTCGAAAGCCTTCATTCCAACTCAGAAGGAAATCCCCGCTGATGCAACGATACCAAGCCACCAACTCATGCTGCGCGCCGGATTAATTCGACAACTCACAGCGGGGGTGTATGCATATTTGCCTCTGGGATACAAAG
>CAYNRS010000441.1:0-2683 GCA_964399565.1 uncultured Ignavibacteriaceae bacterium | reverse complement strand
CTCACGACGTATTCGTTTGTGAAAATACAAGATTACTTTTTTGAAATAGCACTAGAATGGACTTAGGACTGAAGAATAAGGTGGCAATCGTTGCGGCAGCAAGTCAGGGACTTGGAAGGGCGGCAGCAGTGGCTCTTGCTGAAGAAGGAGCTCAACTGGTAATCTGTTCACGACGCGAAAAGGAAATTACCGAGGCGGCAAAGGAAATCAGTTCGCAAACGGGAGTACAAGCGATAGGGATTGCCGCTGACGTCACAAAACCGGCAGACATCAAAAAAGTCGTTCGAATGGCGAAAGAACAATTTGGAACCGTTCACGTTCTCGTCAATAATGCTGGCGGGCCGCCGACAGGGTCTGTCCTTGATTTGACAGACCAGGATTGGGATAAGGGGTTTAACCTTACGATGATGAGCATGGTACGTTTGACTCGTGAAGTGTTGCCAATGATGCAGCAACAGAAGTGGGGCAGGATCGTCACAATTACATCTTTTGTAGCGAAACAACCGGTCAACGAGTTGATTCTTTCCGTGTCACTACGTCCCGGCATCCATGGGCTTTCAAAGATTCTCTCCAATCAGTTCGCACAGTACAACATAACAGTGAATTCTGTTTGTCCGGGAAACATCCTGACGAAACGCCAGGAAGAGCTCAATCGCGGTCGCGCAGCTCAAAAAAACGTGGATCTCGAAGAATTTCTCAAGGAAGCCGCAAAACTGATTCCTACTGAACGCATGGGACGTCCTGAAGAAATCGGCAGTGTTGTAGCCTTTCTCGCTTCAGAAAAAGCGAGCTACATCAATGGCGTGAGTCTGCTTGTGGATGGCGGATTGGTGCGGGGGATATACTAGGCAGGATTCCACGATCAACGGATTGATGCGCTCAACATCATGTTTTTCCTCACCCAGAGCGCTGATAATCGACAAAGGCAAACCCTTCGTGCTCCTCGCGGCTCACTTCTCGGAATGTCTTTCCTACTAAGTGCACGTACGGGGGAAAAAAAGCGTCTCCCTCTACCTCTTTGTCGATGTGAGTTAAGTGCATTTCGTCGGCGCTTTCCAGGACTTGCGCAAAGAGCTCTCCCCCACCGATAACGAAAACTTTTTCCTCCCCGGCTAGATTCTGAAGGGCTTCTCCAAGTGAGGAGAAAATCTCAACGCCCGGAATTTCTTTCGAAGTCAAAACAATGTTTCTTCGATTCACAAGCGGTTTTCCCATGGACTCGTACGTTTTGCGGCCCATAAGGACCGTATGGCCCGTCGTGATGCGTTTAAATCGTTTAAGGTCTTCGGAAATGTGCCAGGGGATCTTGCCGTTTTTGCCAATCACTCGATTGCGGCTGAGGGCTGCAATGATGATGAGCTTCATAACGGCGTGTAGGGACGTTCAATTGAACGTCCCTACACAGCAACCTCGAATTTTATCGGCTCGTCGCATTCATAACCGATCAGTTCGAAATCCTCGAACTTCAAATCATCGAGAGGTTTTTTTGAGATGGAGAGTTTCGGCAAAGGTTTGGGTTTGCGCCTCAGTTGTTCCTTCAATCCATCAATGTGATTGACGTAAATATGTGCATCAACGACAGTATGGCTGAAGTAGCCCACGTCGAACCCGGTGGATTGCGCAATGGCCTGTGTGAGAAGAGAATAGGCCGCGATGTTAAAAGGAATTCCGAGAGCTATGTCGCCCGATCTTTGAGTGAGATGACAATTGAGTTTGTCGCCTTGAACATTGAAAACGAAACTGAAATGGCAGGGAGGAAGTTTGCTTGTGAGAGCGTTACCAGGTTCCCACGCGCTTATAACCATGCGGCGGGAATTTGGGTTTGCCTTAAGGAGCTTGATGACCTCGGCGATTTGATCGATTTCCTTCACGTCATACTTACCGGTGTGCGCATTGATCTGCGCGCTCGGAAATCTACGCCAGTATCTGCCGTACGCTGTATCGAGGTTCCCGTTTTCGTCGGCCCATGCGTCCCAGATTTTTGTGTGCGTGCGAAGGTTGCGAATGTGGTCCTCTCCCGAGAGATACCAGAGAACTTCATGGAGAAGAGACTTAAAGTTCATTCTCTTAGTTGTCAGCAGAGGAAATCCTTCGCTCAGGTCGATCTTCATGTGCTCAGAAAAAGTAGAGAGCGTGTCAACGCCCGTTCTGTTGTGCTTGAGCGTACCTTTGCTAAGCACACGCTCGACTAGGTCAAGGTATTCTCTCATGGAAAATCCGGTTAAGAGGGATGGTTAAAGCAACGGATGAACTTAATCCAATGTACTGGAAAGGTCAAGCAGAATCAAGGTCAGTTTGTGATCGTACGAAAGTTTTCCGCAATCCACTCGGCGCTTTTTTCGGCGATGGCCAAGATAGTTACCTGCGGATTCACCCCAAGGGTTGTGGGAGTTGTGCTTCCGTCAATAACAAACAGACCTTTCGCGTTATGCACTTGACAATGCGGATCAACAACACTCCTTTGGGGGCTGGCTCCCATCCTGCATGTGCCCAGAGGATGGGCGCTGTAGAGCGCTATCTCGTTTGAGCCCCAGTTTGAAGAAGCAAGCGTTGATTGTATGTCATCCATGGATGTGAATGTCGTTTTGCGCGCATGAAGCGTTGTAACCTCCTTTGCGCCGGCTGCAAAATGAATTTCCGCGGCGACTCTGATTCCCTGCTTGAGGTATTCCAAATCTTTTGA
>CAYNRS010000440.1:0-2690 GCA_964399565.1 uncultured Ignavibacteriaceae bacterium | reverse complement strand
GGATATTCTGGCCGATGAATCCTTTTTCGTACGCATCTGCAATGGCGACCTCCAACATATCGATCCACTTTCCATATTCGCCGCGGACGTAGATGTAAGCAGTCGGGATCCCCATTGCATAGCACGCAATGAGAGTTCCTTCGATCAACAGGTGAGGATTGAACTCGAAAATTTGACGGTCTTTGAATGTGCCTGGCTCCGACTCATCTCCGTTGACGCAGAGATATTTCGCCTTCGTCGTTTGCTTCGGCATGAACGTCCATTTGAGCCCTGTTGGGAAACATGCGCCACCACGTCCTCGTAGACCTGACTTTTTCACCTCATCGGTGACTTGCTCGGGCTTCATCTCGAGAGCTTTTCTGAGAGCTTCGTAGCCGCCTTTGGCAATATACGTCTCGATCTTCCGGAGGTTGGGAATATCCGGGAGGATCACATTCTCCCACTGTGTCTTACCGGATGTTTCGGTCGGATTCTGATTCATTTCAAGTTCTCGAGGATTTCATCCACCTTTTGCGGCGTGAGGCTTTCATAGTACTCGTCGCCAATTGCGAACATCGGCGCGGTGCCACAGGATCCCATACACTCGACTTCTGATATCGTCCACTTCTTGTCTCTCGACGTCTCTCCAAAACGGACCCCGAGCCTTTCCTGAAGATGGTTCACAATCTTATCGCACCCGCGCAGCATGCAGGAGACATTCGTGCACACTTCGATATGGTATTTTCCGAGTTCCTTCGAATGGAACATCGTGTAAAATGTGACAACACCCAGGATATGGCCGAAGGGTACATGGAGCATTGTAGCAACATACTTCATTGAGTCTTCCGAAATGTGCCCCTCCTGCTCCTGCACCATCCATAACACCGGAAGAACAAGCGCCTGGGATGTCGGGTAACGTTTTCTTAATTCTTCGAGTTTCTGTTTGTTGGCTTCGTTAAGCATTTTAGGATTTCAAACAAAAAAAATACACCGACATCCTGATCTTCACTTGTCTGCTTCACCCATGACCGGATCCAGACTTCCGATAATTGCAACAACATCGGAGATCATCGCGCCTTTTACCATCGTCGGAAGGGCCTGTAGGTTGACAAAAGACGGAGACCGAATTTTCAACCGCCAGGGATGACCTTCTCCATGACTGTGGATATAGAATCCAAGTTCGCCTTTCGGCGCCTCGACGGCCTGGTAGATCTCCCCTACGGGAGGTGAAATGCCAAAATTCACGAGCATGAAATCATGGATCAGCTCTTCCATTTTTGTATAGATGCGTTCCTTCCGCGGCAAGACTTTCTTTGGCTTCCCCGCGTGGATTTCTCCTTGTGGAATTTTCTCCAGAGCCTGCCGAACAATCCTCGCACTTTCTTTCATTTCTTCCATGCGAACATAGTAACGTGCGAGGGTATCTCCGCCTTCAAATGTAGGTATGTCAAAATCGAATTCCGGGTAGACAAGGTATGGGCTCGAACGCCGCAAATCGTGTTCGACATTGCATGCCCGCAAATTGGGTCCTGTCACGCCCAGATCGATCGCTTGCTCCTTTGTCAGAACACCGATGCCGTCGGTTCGTTCGACAAATATTCTGTTCTTGTTCAGAAGCCGTTCACATTCACCTATCTTCTCGGGAAATTCGTCGAGATATTTTTCTATCATTGTGACGACTTCCGCTGTCATATCCTGCGACAGGCCGCCGATCCTTGTGTAACTCGTCGTAAAGCGCGCTCCGCTCAAATTTTCAAAGATATCGTAGAGTTTTTCTCTCTCACGAAACGTCCACATGAACACTGTCAGGGCCCCGACGTCCATACCCAACGTGCCAAGCCACAACAAGTGAGAGGAAATGCGGGCAAGTTCAGAAATGATGACGCGAATAAACTGCGCTCGCCTTGGCGCCTCCACGCCGATCAACTTCTCGACGGCCAAAACATATGCAGTGTTGTTGGAAAGAGGCGAGAGATAGTCGAGCCGGTCGGTGTGAGGGATGAATTCATGATAGCTGCAGTTCTCGGCGAGTTTCTCGTAGCCCCGATGAAGGTAGCCCAGCTCTGGAACAACAGCAAGAACTGTCTCGCCGTCGAGTTTCACAAGCAAACGCAAAACACCGTGCGTTGCCGGGTGCTGGGGGCCCATGTTCAAAACCATCTGACTCTCCAGAGGATCGTCAAACGACACGCTCGTGTTCTGGTCCTCAAGAGCCTGCAGAATCTTTGATCGGTATGGAGTTTCGGCCGTTACCATGCTATTTCTTTGGGAGCGGCAAAGAACCCGGGATGCCCATCAGGGGAAAATCTTTTCTGAGCGGATAATGTTCGAATTCCTCCGGCAAATATATCCGGCGCAGATCGGGATGGCCGTCAAACGCAATCCCAAACATGTCGTAGGTTTCGCGTTCATGCCAATTTGCCGTACTCCAGACGCCGGTTACAGTGGGAACTTTCGGGCTTCCCTCTTCTACAAACGTTTTCAGTCGTAGACGATGTTTGTGCTTAAGAGAATAAATGTTGTAAACAACGCCAAATCGTTTTGTCGGCGTGTACATGTCGATACCACAGAGGTCGGCAAGCAAATCAAACGAAAGTTCAGGATCCTCTTTGAGGAATCGGCAGACCTCAACTATTCTTTCTTTTGGAACAACGACGGTGAGCTCGTCCCGAAACTCCGATGACTCAAACGGAACATCCGTAAAACGGGAT
>CAYNRS010000439.1:1056-2711 GCA_964399565.1 uncultured Ignavibacteriaceae bacterium | reverse complement strand
TCGAGGCGCTTCCGAAATCTCCCTTTTTGTTGAGCGCATAAAACCTCACATCGAATTTTGGCCTGCCTTTCTCATCGATCAGGCGTTTTTCCTTTGTTTGTCGGGCAATCCGCTCGCACGCCATAATACATGCTTGTTCCGGCGACTTTCCCTGGCTCATATATTCGACAATCATAACGCTGCTGCAGGAGAGCAGGTTTGCTTCTCCCCTTCCGGTCGAACCGGCAGCTCCGAATTCATTGTCGACATACAATCCCGCGCCGAGAATCGGAGAATCACCTACGCGCCCCGGAATTTTGAAGGATAAGCCGCTTGTCGTCGTGCAGCCCGAGATGTTTCCTTTCAAATCTATCGCGTCACAGTTAATAGTGCCGTAGTTGCGGATGTAGGACTTTAAACCCTCGCCGATATCCTTCGATTCGAAATCGTGCGGAGGCAGCCAGTCATCATCCTTACTGAGGTTCTCTTTCCACTTGAGCCACAGCTCCCGCGACTCTTCGGTTAACAGGTTTTCCTCCTTGAACCCGTGCGCCTTTGCAAATCGTAACGCTCCTTCTCCGACGATCAGCACATGGTCCGTCCGCTCCATGACGAGTTTCGCGACCTTCGACGGATTCTTGACATTGCGAATTGACGCAACAGCTCCTCCCCTGCCAGTGGGGCCATGCATGACGGATGCGTCGAGTTCGACTGCACCATCTTCATTCGGTATACCGCCATAACCCACGCTGTTGTCTTTGGGGTCGTCTTCCACAATGTTGACACCAGCAACAATTGCGTCGAGTGCGTCGGCTCCTTGCTGGATCATTTCCATTGCTTTGGCCGTGGCTTGAAGCCCGTTCGCACTCGAAACGACGACAGGCTTCACCGCAGCTTTTGAATGAGCAGTGAGCGGCCCGGAAGCCAAAAGTTTGTCGCCGACGACAGCCGAGAGTCCGGCTGCCGCAGCAGATTTGATAAAGTCACGCCGCTTTATTGAGATACTCATTGGTTTCTCCACTTTGTTATTTGTTGGATTTCATTTTTTCATGCATGCCGCCAAATGGTTTGACATTCGGCAGATACTTTCTTGATATTTTGGCGACGACGGTATAATTCGGGTCAACGACCTGCACAACGTCCACTTCTCCCACCTGTGAGCACAATTGGTATGCGTCCATTTGCTCAAAGCCGAATTCATCCGTCAGCCAGAGAACCATTTCCTTGTAGGCGATTCGGAAGGCATCTTCAAGCGGCCTGTAGGAGCCGGTGGTCATAATATATTCATCATTCTCGATTCTTGGCCATCCGATAGCCTTGCCCTTGATGACGTCGACTTTCACTTTTACGTGAAGGGCCGATTCGACTGCAGTCCCAACGATTTCGCCCTCGCCTTGTGCCAGATGCCCATCACCCAGCTGGAGTAATGCACCGTCAACCTGGACGGGCAAATATACGGTTGCTCCTTTCTTGATTGAATAAATATCCATGTTGCCGCCATAGGCCTCCGGTGTTACTGTCCATCGCACTTCGCCGCGCTGTGGTGCGGTGGCAATGCATCCCAGGAACGGGCTCATCGGAATTTCGAGCGTCCGTTCACCCAGGTTCGTACTGACAATCCCTTTTTTCTTGTCCACTTTGTACCACCAAACTTTTTCGGGTAAAAGAGGGTTCAG
>CAYNRS010000439.1:0-1046 GCA_964399565.1 uncultured Ignavibacteriaceae bacterium | reverse complement strand
GTAGTCCGTTGTCGTGAGGGCTACAAAACCAGGATAGGCACTGCTTATCGCGTAATCCCTTGATGGTTCGAGGTCGATAATGTGGACTGCCAAAACGTCGCCCGGTTTTGCAGTTTCCACGAAAAACGGGCCTGTCTGCGGATTGTCACGTCCAATGGGTGCGACCTGAGAAGGAATATCTGTCGGTTTCTTGACGGCTCCGTCATAGCAGTCTTCTGTCCACGTCTCAAGAATAGCTCCCGGCTTCAGCGTCATCACCGGCGGATGGCCGCCGAACGTGTATTTGAGCTCTTCATGTTTCGGTATATATCTGACAGTTTGCGCGCTTAGATAAAGGCTGGAAAAAGTAAGGGCCACCATGAGTCTGACAGTCATTGTTCACCTCGATTTTTCTGTTTGGTTGTTGCGTATTCATTCGCGAGAAATTCCTTCAATTCGTCAAACGACTTAAAAAAACGAGATACACAGCCAAGCACCCAGCCGGGGATCTCCTCCAGCTTCCATGCGGTCACAAGGTACACAGGTTTCCTGAAATATTTTGCCAGAGTAATCTCACCCTTTGTACCCGCTCCTCTGTGCGCTCCTTCATCCCAATAACATATGACATAATCGGAGTCTTTTGCCACCTCTCTCGAATCAAGGTCCACAACACCGCCAAGAATCTTTGCAAAACGCGAGACATCTTCGAACTTCAAAGCCCGGATGTTTCCGTCGGGAAAGTTTATACGAAGGTACTCTTCACTTTCCTTGTTGGGGTTGAAAACCGAATGTCCAAGTTCCGTTCGAATCCACTGCTCCATCCCGACACGCCAATCAGCTCCTTCGTTAGCAGCGTATTCCATGCCTCCGGAAAGATACGCTTTTAGGTTCTTACGTTTCACAGACCCTCCGGAGGAATGTGGCCGTATGCATGAGTTGAACGGCCAGGCTTTCCTTTTGAAGGCCGTACTGAATTTGAACGTGACATCCCGGGTTGCCCGTGACGAGAATATCCGGCATGATCGATTTCACGTGGTTGACTTTGCGGTCAAGAAGTTTCATTGAGT
>CAYNRS010000438.1:0-2725 GCA_964399565.1 uncultured Ignavibacteriaceae bacterium | reverse complement strand
TTTATGTCTTTCTTAGGTTCAAGGAACCTGCACAACGCGATGAGAAACTTCGCTACTACATCAATTATAAACTTGCGAGCGAAAGTTTTGCGAGGCGCAATTTTGCGGCCGTCACGGGCAGGCCCGGTGACTCCAGTCGGTTGAACCCCGATGGGTCAGCATTTGATTACCAGTCGATGGAAGAGTTGCCGGGAATGCTAAGCTTCGTCGGAGATGCTGTCGAGTTCCGAATTCCTGTGGAGTTTCTTGATCACGCGCGGGCCTTTCAGTTGATTGCCGGCGTCTGGGATGTGCGAGAAAACAGAGGGCTTGACTATACTGATTGGCTGGCGATCCATTGAGGCGAGGAAAAGCAGAAATGCTCAGGTGCTAAAGGGGAGACCTCAGCGAGACATTCCGTGCATTACAACGTCCACTCATCTCACCTGTTCAACTCTTCGTACTTCCGCGTGGTCGAGCATCAATGCACGCTCGATTCCCGCTCTCAACGTCATCATGGACATCGGGCATTCTTTACACGAGCCGACGAGCTTTAACTCGACAATCCCATCATCTGTGACCTGAACGAGCTCGACGTTTCCACCGTCGATCTCCAGAAACGGCCTGACTTTTCGAAGGCTATCTTCTATCTCCTGTGACGTCACCATCGGCTAACTATTGGCTCCGATAAGGATCTCCACTTTCGGCTTTTGCGGAGATGTGATGTTGCGGATGCTAATCTGGGCGGCGAGATTTCTGGCGATTTTCCTAATATTCTGTGAATGATCGTTGTCGGCTTCCATCGTGACAATGGGATTTCCCCTGTCTCCCCCAATCCTGATTTTCGTTTCGATCGGGATCTCGCCCAGAAATGGAACACCCAACTCGCTTGCCGTTCTGCTTCCGCCGCCGCTGTCGAAGATATTTTCGCGTTGACCGCAATGCGAACACACGAAGTAGCTCATGTTTTCCACAATTCCTAAAACGGGAACGTTGACTTTATTAAACATTACAAGACCTTTTCTGGCGTCTGCAAGAGCTACATCCTGCGGAGTCGTGACGATAACAGCTCCTGTGAGAGGGATCGTTTGAACCAACGTGAGCTGAATATCCCCCGTCCCGGGAGGCAAATCAAATACAAGATAGTCGAGTTCACCCCAGTTGACGTCGCCCATGAATTGCTTGACAGCGCCGCTAGCCATCGGTCCCCTCCAGATGACTGCCTGCATGGGGTCCACGAGAAAACCGATTGACATGATTTTGACGCCGTATTTTTCGAGTGGAATGAGCTTATTATTCACGACTCTCGGTTTTTCTGTTATACCAAACATCAAGGGTGCGCTGGGACCGTAGACATCTGCGTCGATCAAACCGACCTTTGCACCGTCAAGAGCCATCGAAACCGCGAGGTTCACGGCCACAGTTGATTTCCCCACGCCGCCTTTTCCGCTGGCTATTGCAAGTGTGTTCTTCACTCCTGGGAGGATTGACTCTTTCTGAATATCGACATGGCCTACGACGCTCGATGTCATGTGGATGTCGATTTTCCCCACTCCTTCGAAGTTACTCCGGATCGCTTTTTCACAGTCCGCGACGAATTGATCGCGAACAGGACACGACGGCGTCGTAAGAACCAGGTCAAACTTTACGTCTTTTCCCTTGACGGAAAGATTCTTGACGAAATCCAGGGTAACGATGTCGCGATGCAGGTCCGGGTCCTGCACAACTCTTAGCGCATCGAGAACGTTGTCTTCAGTAAGTTTCTGCATCTAATCTCCAGATTTATCGGTCATCCCGGGCGAAGTCGAGGGATTCTCCATACCAAGTGACCCCAGGCTTCGCTCAAGGTGATATCTTGCCTTATTTGTTTACTTGCGAGTTCAGAAAACTGCGTTCCTCCTGTCCGGAGTCGAGTGATGATCTGGAAAACTGTCGTCTGAGTGCATGTCTCGACTCCTCTGAGTGACGAGCAATTGAAATGTAGACAAAAATGTCTGTAATCACAATTAGCCTTTAATTACCCCGATGGGGATCATCTTCGCGACTTTTTTTGCAATTCCAGCCTGATGAACCACTTCTACAACAAGGCTCACATCTTTATAAGCATCGGGTTTTTCTTCTGTCAGTCCGCTTTTGCTTGCACCGCGAACTTGAATTCCCTTTTCCTTCAGTTCCTGAATCAGTTGTTCTGCCGTCGTTGATTTTTTTGCGGCGTGGCGGCTCATCGCCCGTCCAGCGCCATGGCAGGAGGACCCGAACGTTTCTTCCATTGCTTTTTCGGTACCGACCAATACATACGAACAGGTTCCCATGCTTCCCGGAATCAATACCGGCTGGCCAACGTCGAAATAATCCTCGGGAATTTCCGGACGACGTTTCGGATATGCCCGCGTTGCTCCTTTCCGATGAACAAGAACTCCTTTACGTGTACCATTGACTGTATGCACTTCCTCTTTCGCGATATTATGACAAACATCGTAAACAAGCCTAAGGTTTCCATTTCCCAGCACCCGTCCAAACGCCTGCCTAGTCCAGTGGCTCATCATCTGACGATTGGCGAAGGCAAAGTTGGCCGCCGCCGCCATCGCTTTCAGATAACTTTGCCCTTCCTGTGACTTGATAGGCACGCAGGCGAGCTGCCGGTCAACAATACTAATGCCAAACTTCGGCATTGCAGTTTGCATGATTTCAAGGTAATCCGTGCACACCTGATGACCAAGCCCGCGCGAGCCGCTGTGGTTCATCA
>CAYNRS010000437.1:0-2725 GCA_964399565.1 uncultured Ignavibacteriaceae bacterium | reverse complement strand
AAACGCCAGGCCGTAGTGGCCGATGTTTCTCTCTGAATAAATTGCTTTTGCCATTGAGCGTAACGCAACTTCATTGATGACATTCTCCACTTCGCTTCCACGCACCTGCTCCAGGAGTTTCTGAAGATCCTTCGAGAGGACGCCTGCGTCCACATTCAGCTTGTATCCGAACTTTGCCACAAATGCAGCCAGTTCCCTTATGCGCTCGGGGTCGGGTGAGTCGTGAACGCGATAGAGAAACGGATTCTGGTGCTGCTCCTTTTTGGACAGGCCAAAGTGCTTGGCGACGACTCGGTTTGCCAGCAGCATGAACTCTTCGACAAGCCGGTGACTTTCCAGCCGGACTTTTTTGATAATCTGAGACGGTTTTCCGTTTTCATCAAACTTGAATTTTGCCTCTGCAGATTCGAAATCGATGCTCCCTTCCTTCATTCGCTTCTTTGTCAGCGTGGAGCTTAGTTGCTGCATCGACAACAATAATTCATCAAAATGATTCTCACCGGATGACCTCTTTCCATCGAGCACGGCTTGAACATCCTCATACGTGAATCTCCGCTTGCTACGAATAACGGATTGGCGAATGTCGTATCCCTTCACGACACCCTTTGGGGTGACTTCCATAAAAACGGAATACGTAAGCCGGTCTTCATCGGGACGCAAACTACACAGGAGGTTCGATAATCTTTCGGGCAGCATCGGGATGACGCCGTTCGGGAAATAGATACTCGTTCCCCGCTTCAACGCCTCCGCATCCAACACGGTGCCTTCAGCGACGTAATAGGAAACGTCGGCGATGTGCACGCCGAGTCTGACATTTCCTGACGGCAACGCCTGCAGTGACACGGCATCGTCAAAATCTTTGGCATCTTCCGGGTCGATCGTAAAACAGACTTCATTTCGGAAATCCATGCGTTTTCGTATTTCGGCTTCAGGAATTTCAAGTGCAATTCTGTCGGATTCGTGCAATACTTCGGGCGGGAACGAGATGGGCAGGTCGAATTCCCGTGCCACCGAGAGAATCTCCGCAGAAACCTCGCCGGCCTTCCCGAGGACTTCCACAACCGTGCCCTCAGGATTAAAATGACCCTTTCCCCAGGATTGGATCTCCACAACCACCTTCTCGCCAATATTCGCACCCTTCAAAGACTCTTTCGGAACAAAGATGTCCCTGCCAAATTTGGGGTCGTCAGGAACGACTGCGAATGCATTTCGTCCGCGCTCCAGAGTTCCGACAATCGATTGACGCGATCTTTCGACGACCCGCACCACTTCACCCTCCTGTTTTGCGCCTTTTTCTTTTCGCTTCAAACTTTGCGCAAATAAAGAGATTTCAACTGTGTCGCCGTTTGAGGCCAATCCGAGATCCCGAGGAGAGACGAAGATTTCCTCGCCAGTGCTCTCAAGGGTCACGAATCCCGACCCCTGTCTCGTAAGCTCCAGTTTACCGATGACGGTTTGCATGACAAAAAGGTGACTATACCGCTTCCCTTGGACTTTGTTGATTTGTTGTTTATCCTGAAGAATGCGCAGCGCCTGCTTGAATGCAAGGTACTCCGCATCGCCGCGTACACCGAGACGACGTGCAAGTTCCCTGCTCTTGAACGCTTCGTTTGGGTAGCGAGCGAGGAAGGAAAGGATCTTTTGCTGGAGAGAATCGATTGAATTCAAACTAGAAATTAATGCGGTAAAGTAATCGTGCGGCGCGCGAGGAACGTTCCTCAAAGTTTTCGAGGCCTTCCACACGCCGCTCCAATGTAAGAACAAGATTTCGCCAGGATTCTGTCCCCAGAATACTGCTCATAGGAAGTTCAACGCTGACGTTCGCGTTGTTGATATTGTTCAAGACACGTCCGCCAAAACGCACCACCGCCTCTCCGATTTCGCCGGAGAGCCGCACGTCGGCAGATTGTTGAAACGGTGCTCCACCATAGTAGAGAACGTCGAGCGACACACCGGTTTCTTTCCTGATGTACGCTTTCAGCGGCGCCGAGATCATTCCCGAGGTAAGCCCGATAAGGTTCTCCCCAATGAAGGCCTGTCGTTTCGCACTTGTGAGCTCGTCCCGGAACTGTCCACTCAAAAGAAAAGAAATGGCATCTGATTCGGTATCGGCAGATGTTGGCTTTTCGTATTTCCCGTTCCTTTCCACCTCCAGGTCAAACTTCAGCTTGGGCTCGATTCGAGTCCCTGAAATATCCAGGGTCACGAGGACCTTTTCGGATGAATCGGCTGAAAGTGATTCCGAAATCACTTGATGTACGCCTTCATGCTTGCCTTTCAGGTTCAGTTCAGGATTAACTGGATCGCCCGTGAAATGCAAACTTCCCGTAGTGTTAAACAATTTGATGTAGTGATATGTCGAACGATCACCGGCCTCAATTTCTCCGTTTAGCCGCGCCCTGGGTCCGTCCTTTTGAAACACCAATCGCCCCTTGGGGTAAATCTGTAGCTCTTCATTGGTTATAGGGTTGTAATTTGATTTGAAGACAAAACGCGTTCGCGAGGCTTCTGGAACTTCAATGAAGAGGTCGTACACGATATGGTCAAGGAATGTTTCTTCAAACTCTATTTTGGGGAGAGTGGCAATTGTCGGCTCACGGTTTGCAGCAAAAGGCGAAGTCGAACCAACCATGAAAGAGCTCGAACCATTGTTGTTCTTTTGGAAAACAGTTAAATCATCGAGCTTGACTTTTGAGGTGTCGTCGCGACAAATCATAGCTATGTT
>CAYNRS010000436.1:0-2732 GCA_964399565.1 uncultured Ignavibacteriaceae bacterium | reverse complement strand
TCGTCATCGAAGAAAGGCTCCCCGTCAGGACGAATTTCTTGCCAGAAAGCGATGGAATAGCGTTCGCCAGAGCTTTCTCCTGAAGGGTTACGCCGGCCTCGTGCAATCTCCCGACCAGTTTTCTGTTGTTCTTGTCTCTGAAAAAATGAAAGATACTCTCCGCGATTCTCGGTCCAATACCTTGAACCGCCTCAAGGTCCTCGAGAGAAGCGTCCATCAATCGATCCATGGACCGAAAGTTATGTGCGATCGTCTGCGCGATGCCGGCCCCCACGTGTCGGATTCCCACCGAAAACAGGACGCGGGCGAAGGGTTTCTTTTTGCTCTCTTCGATGGCATCGAGAAGGTTCTGAACGCTTTTTTCTCCCCATCGTTCCAGCTTCAAAAGCTCCTTCCGACGAAGATGAAGATCGTAGATGTCGACTGCGTTCTTGAGGAAACCGAGGGTCGTGAGTTGTTCGATGATCGCTTCACCTAGCCCTTCGATGTCCATCGCGCCGCGGTGAGCGAAATGTCCGATCCTTCCCTTGACCTGAGCCGGGCACTGACTGTTTTCGCAATAATAGTTGGCTTCGCCTTCGGGCCTTAGCAGCCGTGAGCCGCATTCCGGACATTCACGCGGCATCGCGAATCGTCGTGTCCCCGATGGACGTTTTTCCGCGACGACGCCGCTCACCTTGGGAATAACGTCGCCCCCTTTTTCTACCACGACGGTGTCGCCAACGCGGATGTCCAGTTCCTTTATATAATCCTCGTTGTGAAGAGTGGCGCGCGAAACGGTTGTTCCCCCGAGAAACACGGGCTGCAAGTCTGCCACCGGTGTAATGGTGCCTACGCGTCCGACCTGAAGCCGAATTCCGTTGAGGATCGTCTCCGCTTTCCGGGCTGCGAATTTGAACGCAATAGCCCATCGCGGGCTTTTTGCGATGGAGCCAAGCCGCCGTTGCTGCAAAAGGGAATCAACTTTCACGACAATCCCATCAATATCGTACGGTAATTCCTCTCGACGATCTTCCCATTCCTTCCAATACGTGATAACATCATCCAGGCTGTTGCACACTCTTGTGTGTTTGCTGACGGGAAAACCGAGGTTTTTCAATTTGAGAAGATTATCGTGGTGACTCAGCAAATCAGCGTTCTCCGACCGAAGGTTGTAGGCGACAAAATTCAGCGGACGCTGTGCCACGGTTTTCGGATCCTGCAATTTCAACGTCCCGGCTGCGGAGTTTCGGGGATTCACAAAAAGTTTCTCTCCCCCGAGTTCCCGTTCTTCATTCATCCTTCGGAAGTCTTCACGGTTCATGTACACTTCACCCCGAACTTCCACATTCGAAAAGCGTGGGTTGTGTTGCCGCAAACGCAATGGAATGGAGCGAATCGTCTTCAGGTTGTTGGTAATCTCGTCTCCCTGTGTCCCGTCGCCCCTCGTCGCTCCCCTGACGAAAGTGCTCTGCTCGTAAACCAGGCTCACCGCTACACCGTCGACTTTCAGCTCACACACATAACGATAGGACTCGTTCTTCAAAAGAGATTGCACTCTCCGGTCAAAATCCCGGACTTCATTTTCATCGTACGTATTGGAAAGGCTGAGCATCGGGACGGAATGAGTTACTGCGGGGAATTCCTTCGTGGGTTCGCCGCCCACACGTTGACTCGGAGAATCGGGCGCCTGGAACTCGGGGTGTTGCCGTTCGAGCGCGATCAACTCGCGCATCAACCGGTCATATTCTTCATCGGAGATTGAAGGCTGGGCGAGGACGTCATAGCGGTAATCGTGTTCCTGGATACGCTTTCGGAGCGTTTCAATCCGTTTTCGCACCGACCCAACTGCGGTCTCGGGCGCCATACGACTAGAGATTTAGAAGCGTCGAGTCTTGAATAACGGCGTTGCGAACAACGGCCCCACGCTTTCCAAGAGCGCCAAGCTCTTTCCCATTGAGAGTGAAGGTTGCTCCTCCGGCGTTTCCCATGGTAATCGAAAATCGATCCTTGGCAACCCATGTCTTCCTGCGGTTGGGAGCAAAGAGGTACTCTTCGGTCTTCTTTCCATCGATAAGAATGCTCATCCAGACGGAATCTCTTGTGGACATCTCGAGCCGCAGGCTGTCCCTGGCCGCTGGCAGAGTGGGGACACTGGGCGGAGTTGCAGCATTCTTCGTCGCTGCAGCTTCAGTTTCCCTGATGACGTTGTCAAACTGCACTTCGGTCGGCGTCTGAGATGCACTCCCGTTGGCGCTCGTGGAGATGAGGTATGCTGTCAAGCCAAGGGCCACAACTGCGAATCCGCCAAAAACCAGGTTTCTTCTCAGGAAGGAGGGAAAAGCTGATGCTGGTGTCTGTTTGGTCCGATCTTTTTGCTCGCGGTGAGCAGAACTCGTTGTGCTCGGTGGAAACTGCACCTGCGATGCGTCGTCATATTTCTTCAGGATCTCGTCGACGGAGGTGCTGACGGCATCCGCATATTCTCTTAAGAATGCCCGGACGTATGTCTGAGGAAGAACCGAAAAGCGGCCGGCCTCGATCGCTTCCAGAAACTTCAAGTTAATACGCGTGGATGAAGAAATGTCCATCAGGGAGATGTGGCGGTCCTGGCGGAGCTTCCGTAATTCTTCACCAAACTCTGCGAGTGTCATGAGGGTGACTGACGAGAGAGGAAATGATCGAGAAAATAGTACGATTTATTTGACCGACTATCAAGATGTCGAAGCCGGTTTACGACTGGTAGTTGCGCT
>CAYNRS010000435.1:0-2733 GCA_964399565.1 uncultured Ignavibacteriaceae bacterium | reverse complement strand
GTGAACCGGAAACGGTGACCTCGCCGAGAATGACATTCCGCACATCAAGGCCAAGGTTTTCGAATTCATCTTTCACCACGCGAATGCATCGCGGGCATACCATGTTTTTGATGTACAACGTCGTCGTGAGCCTCCCCTTTTTGTCTCTCATGAGTATCACTTCATTTCAGTGGATCCCATACTGAGTGAGTGTCGTAAGACACGAACGAAGGATCTGACAAAAAAAATATATGTCTCAGAGCAAATCAGATTCATAGCCTGAACTTACCTCCCCTCTTAGGGGAGGTGAAGGAGGGGTCCAAACACTAGCCGTTGTCTTCGCCCGTGGCCCTCTCCTTAGTTCTTCTTTGTGCTTCGTCGAAGATCGATTCAACCACTGCTTCGGTTTCTTCCAAAGCTTCGACATTCGAGAATCTTAGAACTTTATTCCTTTTTGACGCAATTCATGATCGCGCGCCTCGTCCTCGCGGATACCGTCATCTGTATAGTGTTGACTTCCATCAATTTCAACATTGAGTCTCGCTTCATGTGAATAGAAATCGAGAATGAAGTTGTCAATGGGGAATTGTCTACGGAATTTCACACCCAGCTGGTCATTCCTGAGAAAAGACCAGAGCTTCCGCTCGGCGTCGGTCATTCCACGACGGAGCACGCGCGCTATTGATACCAAACGCTTGGTATAATTCGAAAAGTGCCTTTGCACAGCCGACCTCACCTGCCCTCTCCTAAAAGGAGAAGGAAAGTTAGAGTGCGAGTTCGGTTTCTACCACCGCCGCGGCGCGTCCTTAATACACCTCACCGTGTCGCGCGCAATCAACAACTCTTCGTTTGTAGGGATCACGAACGTCCTAATCCCACTACCCTGCTTGCTGATTTCTCCCTCTTTTCCTCCGACCATCGTCGTATTCAATCCATCGTCAATTCCGATCCCGAGATTCTCCATCCCGGAAGTAATTCTCTGCCGGATGGTGGCCGCGTTTTCGCCGATACCACCGGTGAACACAATTGCATCCGTCCCACCCAACTCAGCAAGATAAGCGCCAATGTATTTTTTCACTCGCAGGCAAAAAATGTCAATGGCCAGCTTTGCTCTCCGATCCTGGTGTTCTTTTTCTTCATCGAGCAAATCGCGCATATCGTTCGTCAACCCGGAAAGACCCAGCAAACCGGATTGTTTGTTCAAAAGTGCGTCAAGCTCGGGCAGCGACATTCCTTCTTTATGAGCCAGGAACTCTATAATAGAGGGGTCAAGGTCGCCGGTCCGTGTGCCCATGACAAGCCCTTCGAGCGGCGTCAGTCCCATCGTCGTGTCTACAGAGTCGCCTTTTCTGACGGCGCAAGCGGAGCAACCATTGCCGAGATGAAGGGTGATGAGGTTTACGTCCTCACGTTTCTTCGCCGTGATTTGTCTGTACCTGTATGCAACATAACGGTGAGAAGTCCCGTGAAAGCCGTATCGGCGAATCTTGTGCCGGCGATAGAGCTGATAGGGGAGCGCATACAAATACGATACCTCCGGCATCGTGGAATGGAAGGCGGTGTCGAACACTGCAACCATCGGAATCCCGGGTCCGAACAATTCGCGTGCGGCGTAAATGCCTTTCAAATTGGCCGGGTTGTGCAATGGCGCAAGCTCGATGACGTCTTCAATGCCGTCAATAACTTCATCGGTGATGACGACAGATTTTGTGAACTTCTCCGCTCCGTGCACGACGCGGTGTCCGACAGCATGGATATCGGCGAGTGATTGAATGCCAGGGACTTGAGCTTCAGCAGAAATCATCCAACGCGTGATGTAATCCAACGCAGCCCTGTGATCGCGCAATGGAGCAGCCTGTTTGTGGGCCGGCTTCCCGGCCGCCTGCATCGTAATCAACGACTGACTGCCGATGCGTTCGATCAGCCCCTTGGCTTTTTGCTTGTCAGCGTCTTTATCGATAAGGTCAAGATCAGTTTCAATGATTTGAAACTTCAGCGACGATGAACCGCAGTTAAGGACGAGAATATTCATAGGCTTGGATTGTCACAACGGAGACGCGAATCACTCGGGGAGATTCCTCTGTGATCTCTGTGACTCTGTTGTGAATTGCAGATAAAACTACTTCTTTATTGACGCAATCTCAACCTTTCACTTTCTGCGTTTTTTGCAGTATCTTCTGCAATCTCAGACACAAGGAGGAGCTATGAGGATCTTCAGATTCATTTTACCAGGAGTGCTGTTTCTTGTTTACACTCTCGGGTTTGCGCAGTCATCGCAATACTTCGACATCCAGAAAGTAGCTGATGGCGTTTACGCAGCGATCGCAAAACCCGGAATCCTTTGCAACGGCGCGTTCATCATCACCGACGACGGCGTTATCGTCGTCGACACTCACCTGCGTCCATCTTGGACGAAAGACCTCATCGGCGCAATAGCGAAAATAACAGACAAACCAGTCCGCTTTGTGATTAACACGCACTGGCACGGCGATCACACACACGGCAACAAAGCCTACGAAGCGGCTTTTCCACACGGGACGGAGTTCATTTCACACCACAACACACGCGAAGACATCATTGCGAAAGCCATTCCGAGCATCAAGACGAATCTTGACAGTCTTCCCGTGCAAATAAGCCGACTGAAAGCAAGATTAGAAAGCGGAAAACGTCCCGATGGCGGAATGATGAATGACAGCATGAAAGCTGCCCTTAAGAATCAGATTGCAAATCAGGAAGCATACCTCGGTGAGTTGA
>CAYNRS010000434.1:0-2736 GCA_964399565.1 uncultured Ignavibacteriaceae bacterium | reverse complement strand
GATTGATGGATTGCTGGATGATTGGATTAATGAGGCTAGGGATTATAGTCTTCGATCTCTTCAAAAACTCGATCGTTCCAAGTGCCTTCATCCATTTTCTTTTGTAAGCTCTGGACCAACCGAAGAAGTTTGTTTTCCACTTCGTAATGAAGTACATCGATTTTATGAAACTGTTCCTGTGAGATTCTCTTTGTAACACGAAAACCGACACTTCGTGTCATAGTTTCCGACAAAGAACCCAATGATGTATAGAGAGATTGAAGATACTCTTTATTGACCTTCGAGAATAACCTTCCGAGATGTTTGACGATATCGATTGGCTGGAGTCGATAATCTGAGATTTTGATTTATAATCAGCATCTATGGAATCAACAGTTTCAAAAACAAGCTTATGCAATTCAATTGATTTTTGCCATACATCAAGTTTCATGTAGCCACGATTGAGGTTTTTCAACGACGTATACTCAGGCATTTGTCCTCCTAAGTTCACTAATCCAACAATCCACCGATCCAAAAACCGAAACGATGTCTACCCGATTCTATTTCCTCAAAATCTCGCGAATTATCTCTTTCAGCTTTTCCTCACCAGTGTCCTCGAATTCTTGCATTGGTTCGCATGCAATCTTAGAACTAAATTCCTTGCCATAGCTCGTTTCGCTGATCGAGCGCAGTTTTGCGATTTCTTCAACCGTCAATGGTTTTTCTCCGCCCAGCAATCGGGCAACGAAAGCAATATGAGCTGCATGCTCCACCTTTTCCATCTTGAAATAGGCATCATCCAGATCTTTCCCGTACGTCACCACGCCATGGTTGGCAAGGAGAATGGCATCCGCTTTTTGCACAAAAGGAGCCAGGGCCTCCGCAACTTCTTTGGTAGACGGAGTCGCATACTCAGCAAGCGGGATAGCCCCAAGCCCAACAATGACTTCCGGGAAAAGGCATTCATTCAATGCGATCCTGGCAGTGGCAAAACCTGTGGCGTGCGTCGGATGAGCGTGAACCACGGCCCGAACGTCATCCCGCTGGCTGTAAATAAACAGGTGCATATCCAGCTCTGTGGAGGCTTTTCGGCTGAGCGTGACAGGAGTTCCATCGGATTTCACCTCAACAAGCTCGGCTTCCTTGACCCTCCCTTTGTTCATGGCCGAAGGCGTCACCAGAATGTTGCCGTTGGGAATGACGGCGCTGACATTACCGTCCGTCGCGGTGACGAAGTTCTTTTGATACAAAAGGTGACAAATGTTTACGAGCTGGCGGGAAATCTCAGAGCGGGAAGGTTCCATCGGCGATGACCATAATAACCAAAAGACGAGTGAGTTTCAATGAAACAGACCTTCCGAAGGATTACCTTGCCGCTCACGAGCCCTTCGGAAGGTTCACCGGGCGTTGAACGAGAACGAGTAAACCTTTCGAAGGTCTTGGAAAAGTCGGGGAAACCTTCGAAAGGTTTGAAGAAAAAAATGGATGAATTTTGAAAAAAAGTTTCCTATACTTCTGCTCGCCTTTCGGTTCTTTTCCTACATAAAGAGTTGTGCGCTCCCCCCAGTGGGTGGCTGTTGTTGCATTAACCGTTTCAACAATCATATTATTCAGACATAGAAAGGATGTAAAAAGAGACGGATGGAACTCTATCTCATCTTAGGCATAAGTGTTCTGGGGCTGTTGTTTGCCCTCTACCTTGTTCGCGATGTGATGCGAAGGGACACCGGGACTCCCAAAATGCGGGAAATCTCAGATGCTATTAAAACAGGAGCAGAAGCATTTCTGCGAAGGCAGAATCGAACGATAGCATATTTGGCGTTTGCCCTTGCATGCCTCATTTATATTCTCTACGCATTTGTGAGAACGCCGAATGAGCATGACCCGGCAGGCCAGGGTGCGTTGGCTCTGTGGACAACGCTCTCGTTTGCGTTTGGGGCCGTTTGTTCCGTTGCGGCAGGTTATATGGGCATGTGGGTAGCGATTCGCAGCAATATCCGCACTGCCTCTGCGGCCACGAGGAATATGAACGATGCTCTTCAAACGGCTCTGCGCGGGGGAGCAGTTTCCGGCTTCTTTGTAGTTGCTATGAGTCTTCTTGGCGTCGGCGGACTCTTTGCGCTCGTCAGTTATCTCGGCGTCACACATGATGTCACGAAAATCCCCTTGCTCATCGTGGGTTACGGATTCGGTGCGAGTTTCGTTGCACTTTTTGCTCAGCTTGGCGGAGGCATTTACACGAAAGCCGCTGACGTCGGTGCTGACCTTGTCGGAAAAGTTGAGGCGGGAATTCCCGAAGACGACCCGCGCAACCCTGCCGTCATTGCGGACCTTGTTGGCGATAATGTTGGAGATTGCGCCGGCCGTGGAGCGGACTTGTTTGAATCGACGGCGGCGGAGAATATCGGTGCTATGGTCCTGGCGGCCGCGCTCTACCGTGCGAACGCATCGGTCTTTGAAGCCCAACAGCTCTCGCTTCTCGGCGTGCTGTTGTTCCCGCTTGTTGCCCGCGCATTCGGTATTATTGCCTCGGCCATCGGCATCATGATTGTGAAAACAAATGAGCAGGAAGACCCTATGAGCGCTTTGAATCGGGGGTATTACGTCACTGCGATTCTCGCCATGATCGGATTCTACGTCGCCTCGCGTTGGCTGCTGGGAGCTGAGTATTACGTGAACTTTTTCTTCTGCGGTGTCATCGGCGTCCTCACGTCCGTCGCTTTTGTCTACATAACTCAATATTACACGGAGTACAAA
>CAYNRS010000433.1:0-2737 GCA_964399565.1 uncultured Ignavibacteriaceae bacterium | reverse complement strand
AGCTGTTTGCATCGGCCCTCCACCAAGCAAAGAAAGCTACCTGAATATTCCGAGGCTTATGGCTGCTGCTGAAGTCACGAACGCAGACGCCATTCATCCCGGTTACGGTTTTCTTGCCGAAAATGCCGGCTTCTCGGAAATCTGTGCATCATCCGGTCTCACCTTTATTGGTCCCAAGCCGGATGCGATATCGGCGATGGGGGACAAGTCGCTTGCGAAGGAAACCATGCGCAAAGCGGGAGTTCCTGTAGTTCCGGGCAGCGACGGAGTCATTGCTGACGTCAACTCAGCAAAGAAAATAGCGAATAGTGTCGGCTACCCGATCATCATCAAAGCCACAGCCGGTGGCGGTGGCAGGGGAATGAGATATGTGAGTGAGGAGAGTGAGCTCGAAAACTCATTTCGCACGGCAAGCCATGAAGCGGAAACGGCATTCGGAAACCCTTCGGTGTATATCGAGAAGTTCATTGAAGAACCGCGCCACGTGGAGATCCAGGTCATGGGGGACCGCCACGGTACCGTGGTGCATTTTGGAGAACGTGATTGTACTATCCAGCGTCGGCATCAAAAACTTGTCGAGGAATCCCCCTCGCCTGCTCTCACCAATGAGTTGCGGGAGGCAATGGGCTCCGCTGCAGTAAAAGGCGCGATGAGCGTGAATTATCTCGGAGCAGGAACGATCGAGTTCTTGCTGGACAAACACAAAAACTTCTACTTCATGGAAATGAACACTCGAATACAGGTTGAACACCCTGTCACCGAAGAAGTTTACGGTGTTGATTTGCTGAGAATGCAGATTGAAGTTGCAGCCGGTGATAAAATCAAGAGGACCAAACCGAAACCCCAATGGCACGCTATTGAATGTCGGATCAATGCTGAAGACCCCAACCACGATTTCCGGCCGTCTCCGGGAAAAATCCATACGTTCCATTTTCCTGGAGGTTTTGGCGTGAGGGTGGACACCCATGCTTACGACGGCTACCATATTCCGCCGCACTACGATTCCCTCGTTGCAAAACTCATCGTCAAGAGTGCAAGCCGCGATGAGGCGATCGATAAAATGTATTATGCACTTGATGAGTTTGTCGTTGAGGGTATTAAGACAACCATCCCGTTTCACAAGAAGCTCATGCGTGACGACAGATTTCGCAGCGGCCATTTCGACACAAAGTTCGTTGAATCGTTTGATTTCAGAGACTAGGCTACCACTACGCTGCTGACAAGAATGAGGACAGTATGAATTTCCCGCAAAACATCAAATACACGAAAGATCATGAGTGGATACGTGTTGAGGGAGAGTTTGGATGGATAGGTATCACGGATTATGCCCAGGGTGAGCTGGGAGATATCGTCTTTGTCGAGCTTCCGAAAGTCGGGACAGCCATCGAACAGGGAAAATCCTTTGGAACCATCGAAGCCGTAAAAGCAGTTTCCGATCTCTACGCTCCGGTAAACGGAGAGGTTGTAGAACTGAACAAAGAAGTCCAGGATAGCCCTGAAGTTGTGAACAAGGAGCCGTATGAGCGCGGGTGGATGCTGAAAATAAAAATTCAGAATCTTTCTCAACTGGGTGCTCTCCTTGATTCTGAGGCCTACAAGAAACTCGTCGCGAAATAATCTCGATCGTTTTTGATTGAATCCGATTGCGCCGCCCTTGTATCTCGGCTACGGCGTAAGTCGGATATTTTTTTGCTATATTAAAGTTTGAAAATTCTGCTAAAGCCAGACAAATTCTACATTTTTCCGATGATTCAGGAAGAAGATTTTCAATCACGACACCTGGGGTCAAACCCGGGTCAGGCAAGGGAAATGCTCAACGCCGTCGAGGCAAAGACCCTCGAGGATTTGATCGATGAGACAATTCCCAAAAGCATCCGACTTGATAAGTCCCTAAAACTCTCCGAGGGAATCAGCGAATTCCGCTTTCTTGAAGCCCTGCAAAAGACCGCAAAGAAGAACAAGGTTTTCAAGTCATACATAGGCCTTGGGTACTACGATACTATCACCCCTTCAGTGATTCAGCGCAACATCCTCGAGAATCCGGGGTGGTATACGCAATACACTCCGTATCAAGCTGAAGTGGCCCAGGGCAGACTGGAGGGGTTGCTGAATTTTCAGACCATGGTTATGGATTTAACCAGAATGGACGTGGCAAACGCTTCGCTGCTCGATGAAGCCACGGCAGCTGCCGAGGCGATGTCCATGGTGCATCATGTCGCGAACAGGGACGGTGCTGATGTAAACAAGTTCTTTGTCTCAGAGAAGTGCTTTCCCCAAACGATAGATGTTTTGAGAACGAGAGCACACCCGCTCAATATTGAACTCGTCATAGGTGATCACGAAAAAACCACACTTGATAAATCTTTTTTTGGTGCCATCCTGCAGTATCCTGCGGAGGACGGCAGTGTTCTGGACTATCGTACTTTTGCTCAGCACGTTCATGACGCGGGGGCACTCGTTATCGTGGCGGCTGATTTACTGAGCTTGGTCCTGTTAACACCGCCTGGTGAATTCGGCACCGACGTTGTTGTCGGTAACAGTCAGAGGTTCGGGGTTCCGCTCGGTTTTGGTGGCCCGCATGCCGCATATTTCGCGACGAAGAATGAATACATTCGCCACATGCCCGGTCGGATCATCGGCGTTTCTATCGATGTCCATGGCAATAAAGCCTACCGGATGACGCTGCAAACGCGTGAGCAACATATTCGCAGAGAGAAGGCCACTTCGAATATTTGTA
>CAYNRS010000432.1:0-2741 GCA_964399565.1 uncultured Ignavibacteriaceae bacterium | reverse complement strand
CTTTTATGCGGCTCACAACAAAATCAGGGTTAGTGATGTTGACGGTGTCGCTCCTGACGACGACCCTGTTTGCCCAACAGATGCCGTCCGCTTCCATGCTGCAGAAAGATAAACAGTCGATACCTGTGGGAGTCGGCGCTACGTTCATTGACGGACAGCTCTGGTACCTCGTCAACATTGCGCCGGAGCTTTCGTTCGGCAAGCTGGGAGTCGGCTTGGACCTGAACTTGCGCTACGGTCCCGCGGACAGCGCGAACAAGAAGATCCGAACTGAGGATTTTGACGAGTTCTATGACTACCTCCGCATCATCAGGTACATTCGTTGGGCTCAGAAAGGTGACCCCTTCTACATCCGTGTCGGCCGGCTCGACTACTCGCGACTGGGCCATGGATTCATCATGTACAACTACCGCAACAGCGCCAGCTACGACCTGCGAAGGTTTGGGCTTGAGCTGGATATTGATTTCGAGAAATACGGATTTGAAAGCGTGTATAGCGATTTTGCGGGGCGCGGAGTTCTTGGCGCCCGCGGGTACGCCCGGCCGCTAAAATTCACTTCCGCTGGTGATATTCCGGTCATTGGCAACCTGGAATCAGGTTTGACATTTGCGACGGATCTGCACAAAGACGCAAACAAACTCTTTGACGTCACAAAACCCGATTCGACTGACGACAAGGGTTCCATGTCTGTCATCGGCCTCGACCTCGGCTTGCCATGGCTCTCGCTTCCGATGATTCGCTCGACTCTCTATTTTGACTATGCAAAGATTTTCGGCTACGGCAGTGGCGCGGCGGTCGGCATCAATTTCGACTTTTCCGGAATGGGCCTGCTCACCATCAGTGCAAAGTACGAGCGCAGATTCATGGGTGATCAATTCCTTCCGTCGTACTTCGACGCCTTATACGAACGCGATCGATATGTACCGCTCGGTTCGAGTTTTGTAAGCAAGGCTACTGCTCTTAATGCGGCCACAAAAACTGAAGGATACTACGGAGAGCTTCTCGTGAGCGTTCTTAACACGATTAACGTTGTGGGTGGCTATCAATCGCCAGTTGGGATACGGAATGCGGGCGTTCTGCATATGGAACTGCAGACCGGCGACGTAATTCCTATCCTGCTCTTGAGCGCCGGCTACGACAAGCGCAATATTGGACAGATTTTCAAGCTCGATAACAACTCCGTCATGTACGCGCAAGTTGGCTACAAGCCGTATCCGTTTTTGCTCGTCTCGATGCTGTATGAGTGGACGTGGACGGAGGATAAGGATGCGGCCGGGAACGTAATTGGATACAAGCAGCAAAAGCGCATCGAGCCGAAAGCGAGCCTGGTGTTTAATTTTTAGCGACATGGACTTCCGAAGTCTGACCTGCTGAAACAGTTACTCCGGAAGTCTACCTATTGCGCTCTGGATGTTTATCGGTGCTTCTTGTGCTTAGAAAACCCTCTGCTACGACAGAGGGTTTTTTGCTTAGAGGAAAATTGTGGTTTAGGTTTTCTAAGCCGACCGATTTCGACGCAAATCTCCTAAACCTCGGGTACTCAAAAACCCCATTTTTTATTGCATCTCTAGGCATGTGTGCATATATTGACGGCGGTTTTTGAGATCAAATTTCGCAGGACGAATGTCCCTCCTCAATAAACTCATTGTTTCAGCTCTTCCTGTTGTTCCCAAGCCTATTGTTGGTCAGTTTTCGAGGAAATACATTGCCGGTGTAAGTATTCACGACGCCGTCAGAGTGATCCGGGGACTGAATGAAAAGAACATGATGGCAACGGTGGACCTTCTTGGCGAAGACATTCATAGTGAGTCCGAAGCGGAGACTATGAGGCTGAACTGCGTCGGGATGTTCCATGAAATCCAGGACCAGCACATCGACTCGAACGTCTCAGTAAAGCTCAGTCAGCTCGGCTTGAGGATCAACCCCAACTTGTGTTATCGCAACGTCAAAGCCATTGTGGAAAAAGCGCGTGAGGCCAAGAATTTTGTGCGTATCGACATGGAAGATTCCACGACCACAGACGATACCATCGCTGTGTATAAAAGGCTGAGGGAAGAGGGACATGACAATATCGGTATCGTCATTCAGGCGTACTTAAAACGCAGCGACACAGACGTTCGAGCCCTCATGAAGATGAAAGCAAACTTCAGAATTTGCAAAGGGATTTACGTCGAATCACCGGATATCGCTTACACAGATCGTGATGACATTCGGCGGAACTTCGTCCTCCTCGTACGATCCATCATCGAAAATGGCTGTTACGTTGCGATTGCGACTCATGATGACTATCTCGTAGAGAAATCCTACGAGCTGATTCAGAGGAATCATCTCAAGGGAGAGCAGTACGAGTTTCAAATGCTCCTGGGAGTTCGGGAGCATCTACGCGATTCCATTGTGGCCGAAGGACACCGCCTTCGTGTCTACGTTCCCTTCGGAGAGCAATGGTACGCGTATTCCATTCGAAGGCTCAAAGAAAACCCGCAGATTGCAGGATATATTTTGAAAGCGTTGTTTTCTCGTAACGGCAGCTGACCAAGCTAACACTGTCACCCACCAAAACCTCAGAAGGAGAGCGTTATGGCAGAAGCACCTACAAAGCAATTCCAGCCTTACATCGCGTCTTCAAAAATTTTAGCCGAATTCACTACAAAATCCGTTGTATTGGGGGCGCTTTTTGGAGTTCTTTTTGGCGCAGCCACTGTTTATGTCGCACTCAGGGCGGGGCTGACCGTATCGGCATC
>CAYNRS010000431.1:0-2749 GCA_964399565.1 uncultured Ignavibacteriaceae bacterium | reverse complement strand
ATGGCGGATGGCGTTGGTGTATTGAACGCCGAACCCGCCGCCAAAATCGATGTGCGATATCCTGATCCCCGCTTCGCGCAGTTTTTCAATGAAACTGACAACGAACTTTGCAGTCTCCAGAAAGGGCTCGATTTTCGTAATCTGTGACCCGATGTGTGTGTGAAGGCCGATGACCTCAACGGAAGGGAGCCCAAGAGCGAAGCGAAAAGCTTCAAGCCCTTTTACCGAATCGATACCAAACTTGTTGGAATGCAGTCCAGTGGTGACATAAGGATGACTTTGGGCGTCAATATCGGGATTGATGCGGAGTGAAACCCGGGCCGTCGTGTTCAGCCGCAACGCAACACGGGAAATGAGCTGGAGTTCTTGATGAGATTCCGCGTTCAGCGAAAACACCTTTTGCGAGAGCGCATATTCAATTTCATCCTCGCGTTTGCCGACACCCGCAAAGGCAATTTTCTCCGGAGGAAAACCGGCTTTCAACGCAAGGAACAACTCGCCGCCCGAAACGACATCGGCGCCCGCCCCCGCCTCAGCGAGAAGCTTGAGTAGAGCGAGGTTCGAGTTGGCTTTCAGGGCATAACACGTGACGTGTTCCGTCGTGCCGAACGCCGATTCGATCGACCTGTAGTTCTCCACAATCTGGTTTCGGCTGTAAACGTAGAGAGGTGTGCCGTATTCCTCCACAAGTTCATTGAGGGGGATCTCTTCACAGAACAAGTCGTTCCCTTTGTATAAAAAGTAGTGCACGTCCGTCTTTCAGGATGAAAAATACTTTAACAGTGCATCAACTAGCTTCGCCCCGCCGAAGCGAAATGTGTCGACTGTCGGGACCCCTGTCTCTTTTTCGATTTTGTCCGCCCATTCGTTCGATTCCTTGTCCGTCAGACCGACGGAACTCATTCCAATGCCAACAACCTTTGTTTGATGGAAAAACTGAACAGTATCCTCATGCAACTTGATGGCCTTCTTCAGGTCGGGAAGCGGAAGGCCGTAATCATCCTTCACACGCGTTGGCTGGTGGCAAAGGATCATTGCATCGGGCATGGTTCCATGGATCAATCCTAGTGTGACTCCCGAATATCCCATATGCGTCAGTGAACCCTGACCTTCGACAAGAATATAATCGTATCCCTCGGCGACCGAACGGTCGACCTCAAGCTCAATACAACCAGCGATGTAATCGCTGATGATGGAATCAACGGCAATTCCACGGCCACGAATGAGCATTCCAGTTTGCCCGGTGGCGACGAAGTCTGCCTTCTGCCCTCGCTTGATAAATTCACGTTGAACCTGAAGAATGGTTGTCATCTTACCGATGTTGCAGTCTGTGCCAACGGTGAGAATGACCTTTGGTTTTCGCTTGCGCCATGTTCCTTTTGACACGACTTCGGATTCCAGCGGGATTCTCCGGTAGTCCGTAAGCTCAACACCGTTTTGTTTCGCATGGGGAGAAAATTCAGGGTCGTCGGAGAGAATGGTATGGAGGCCGCTCAGAATATGCAGTTTGCTCTCAATGGCGCTTTTTATCAATGATCGCCAGGTACCGGGAAGACGCCCGCCTGATGGTGCAATGCCAATCAGCAAATGCGTTGGGCGGTATTTCAGCCCTTCATCAAGACTCCTGACTACGGGGATATCGCCGCCGTAGCCCAGAACCTGTTGCGCAGTCATTCCGGCTTTCGTGCTGTCGATGACAGCCACGACCTGCTCTCGTAAATAGACGATTGCACCGTTGGCGGTCTTCGATTTGAGCGGGCTGAACCTCCCCTCCGCCAGTACAAGCAATTTTCGCTGATCCATACTCATGACAGAATGTTGATCAAGAAAGCATATGGCACAAGAATGAATTGAACTGTCGTTACGACGGCGTCGCGAACCGGCTGAAGCCTCATAAGAACAATGATGAGAAGAATACCGGCAAACCCGATTTGACGATAGCGCTCGCCCAGCTGTGGGGGAAGGAGCGATGAAACGACATGAGATCCGTCGAGAGGCGGAACAGGAATCAGGTTAAAGACTGCGAGATAGATGTTCATCGCTATTCCGTAAGAAAACATCTGAGTCAGGAAAACAACAGAATATTGCAGCATGCTCACACTTTCGCCATCAGTCGGGCCGGAGATCTTGTGAAGAAAGACATAGAACACTGAGCAGAGAAGCGCGAGCACAAGGTTCGAAATCGGACCGACGACTGAAACGAGGATATCATCGCGGCGATACTTGCTGAAGTTCGCCGGATTCACAGGAACAGGCTTCGCCCAGGCGATAAAAACTGTTCCGGCAGCGATGTACGACATAAGCGGCACAAGGATTGAGCCGACCGGGTCAATGTGTGGAATCGGATTCAACGTCAGCCGTCCAAGATCCCGGGCCGTGGGATCGCCAAGCCTCAAGGCCATCCACCCGTGCGAAATCTCGTGAATAACGATGGAGAACAAAAGTATCGGCAAAACGTAAAGGTTTTCCATATTTTGGAGACCCTCCGAAGGTTTTCAGGGCCATTCTAACGATCTTCGGAAGGTTTTTAGGTGAGACTCACTTTATGAAAAAAAGGCAACGAATTCAAGGTAATCCGTGGGTTCACAAGTTCGGCATTGTTTTTGTTGAGCAAAATATCCCTTCTTGTGCGTGGACATGAAAATCCGTACATAATCGGAGTTTCTTCCAGCGAAAATTCCACGGGAGGCAACCTTGGATTTGTGGATATACAGGCTCATCAAAGCCTGCCATACTGCGGTGAGCATTT
>CAYNRS010000430.1:0-2753 GCA_964399565.1 uncultured Ignavibacteriaceae bacterium | reverse complement strand
AGTCGAACGTGCCGGCATCAACTTCGATTTGCTGGTAGCCGAGGAATTTAATCGCCAGCTGATATGTCGAGTCTTTGTAGAAATTCTGCAGGTACACCTTGTGGCCGGGGCGCACCTGTGAGAAGTCAAGCGCCCGTGCGTAATAGAAAGCCGAAACGATGTCATGGACATACGGAGGAATGGGATGTTCGCCTTCCGTTGTTCGGGCTACGAGGGCAATGTGGTCGAATTCTGCACTAAAATCGCGACTGTATTTTCCTTCTCGAATGCGTTGTGTGAACCTCCACGGGAACAACCCCTTAGTGTCCAACATTGTTTCGTAGCGGTCCTCTACCTTATAAATCCAGGAAAACGATGGTGTTGAATTTACTGTAAACAACACCTGGTAGCATTCGCGGCCGTTCAACGTGTCGATCCTCGGAATCGCGAAGACAGCCTCACCAGCGGTGATAAAACTGTATCCGACGTCAAATACAAGCCTTTCCCCCACAGCGAAGGCTGATTGCGGCATCACGCGGAGAGTATCTGCGGGTGTTATTTCTTTGGCAGCAGGAGTCCTCAGACCACGAACCGCCGTCGAATCCTGAGCCTCCAGGCCAACACCCATTATTGCAGTCACCATCCAATAGGAAATGTGCTTCTTCATACCTCAACAACGACGGGTTTGTGAGATCCCAAAAGTTCGTGAACAGCATCCACAACACTTTTGACATCAATTTGATCCATACACACATTCGAACGGCAATCGCCGCCTTTACACAGGTGGCATTTCCGGCGATCAGGGCAAAAAACGCGCTTTCGATCCGTCAACGGCCCCCATCGGCGTTCGCTGCAGGCTGGGATATCCGGATAAAAGCCGATAACGGGAGTTCCGACGGCCGCCGCAATGTGGAGTGGGCCTGTCGAATTGGCAACAAATAAATCCGCCTCACTGATGAACCCGGCAAGCTCTCTGAGATGGAACCGATTCACCACAGGAATACTCCTGCCTTCTGAGTACTGAACAACCCGATCCACGATATTATCCTCACCCGGACCACCAGTGACCGCGATCTTGCAACCTTCGTTGGAGAGCACAAACGCAAGCCTTCCGAAGTTTTCCGGACTCCAATCCCTTGCCGACCCACCACTCCCCGGATGCAAAATAATCCACGGTTCACCGCGTTGAATTCCGATTTCATGCATCACCGTCAAAGCGGCGAGCCTATCCTCTTCGGACACTGACAGGACGGGTTTTAGCTGTTCGCCACTCCGTATGCTGATGGCATTCAACAATCCAATATTGTACTCACTTTCATGACGATTGCCGGTCTTGCGGTGCTCGAAGACCCGCCGATTGAACAGAAACGAGTACCATCGGTAACCTGTCCCTACTCTGGTCGGAATTCCTGCGAGCAGGAGCAACATGGCGATGCGAAACCTCGGGAACGCCACGATGGCCAGGTCATAACGCCCACGCTCCAATTCGCGCAGCATCTCAAGAAACGACTTCGATTTCCCCTTGTGGTCGTACGTGAGAACCTCCGAGAGGCCTTCATATCCAGCGGCGATGTCTTTTGTGTAAGTCCTCAGGAGCATGGAAACGCTTGCACGAGGAAACTCGGACTTGAGTAATGGAACCATCGGCAGGGAGAAGAGCACGTCGCCGATTCGGTCGGTGCGGACGATGAGAATATTCTGAAACTGTTCCGTTCGTTCACCCAGAGGACATCAATCTGGTCGGAAATATACCTCAAGAAGCCTTGAGTTGCAAGGAAACCATCATACCCTTACTTGCGGACGTGGATTTCATAGAATTCATTCTCATAGATTTTCACATAGTGGCTTCCGAGTTCCTCCTGTCTGTTTTTCCACGATTCGACAAGTTTCGCGGCATCCGAGTCCGGCTCTTTACCCATCACCAACCATTTTGAGGTCAGCCACGGTTTGTAGTACGATTTCTTCCATGAGCTTGATTCTATGAGTTCGTCAAACATCTTAAGATGAATCCCGCTTGTGAGCATGATACGATGTTCCTGAGCAGAGCCAGTCATTATTGCAACGCCGCCACCGTCATACAACGATTTCAAAGCAAGCCCGGTTTTGACGGCAGAAGGGTTTTGCTTCCACGCAAAACCGTTCTTGGCCTCCGTGAATGCAACAACCCTGTCCTCAAACACGGACAAAATCGAAGGCACGAGAAGGAGAAGTGAAAGAAGAATCGTAATTTTCTTATTCACGAGGATTTCGTCGACAAAACCCAATGCTACGGCAGCGGTCAGACAAACAGCGGGTGCAAGCAAAACGAGGTACCGCGCATTCGACCATTCCGACATCTCTGCGGCGCCAAAAACAAGAGAAAGCACTGTGAAAAAAGGCGGCAGGAACAGTAAAACAAGCGGAAGGAGAGCTTTTCTTTTTCTCGTCACAAGCAGGATCAACCCGACCACTGCCGCTGCGATTTGCAGAATACCATACATCTTTGCGGCCATGTTGCCGTACAACGAGAGGACGTTCAAAGGCTGTAGGTACAGAGTTTGCCGATATGGCCTTGCCAGCGCCTGGACGCTTGCCGAATAATAATCCATGTTTGCAAACTCGAGTGGGTCTCCGTAAACGATCCAGTTGTAGAGAACCCACAAAAAAATGCCCGCCACAGAGAGAAGCGAAAAGAAGTTAGCCTTCATCCTGGGCATTTCTCCTCGCGTCAGAAGAAAGACCGAGGAAATAATGAATATTGGGATTATCCATCCTTCGTACCTCGAAAGCGTAGC
>CAYNRS010000429.1:0-2766 GCA_964399565.1 uncultured Ignavibacteriaceae bacterium | reverse complement strand
TCTCTGGGCAATAGAGTGAAATCCGGCCAGAGGTCGATCGTCTTCACAAGTCTCTTGTTGTCACTCTTTCTCGTTGTCTCAGGGCGAGCCGACGATGGTTACAGACTCTGGCTGAAATACCGGTCTGTTGAAAACCCAGAAGTGCTCAAGGCCTATGGTGAAAGGATCCGATTTCTTATAGTGTTTGGCAAATCGGAGACGATGCGAATTGCACAGAAAGATTTGCAAGTCGGTCTTGGGCTTCTGCTTAATCGTAAGATTCCTACGGGATCAATTTCGAGAACTTTGAATTCGCTCATCGTCGGAACGAGTGGGTCGTTGCCAAAATCACTTCGTGCACACGTGCAATCGAGCCTCAGAAACGTTGGAACCGAAGGATATATTATTGCCACGCCGAGCGTCGGTACGGGAAGATTTGTCATTATTGCCGCGAATGAGGATAGAGGGGCTTTGCGGGGAGCCTATCATTTTCTCCGGCTTCTCCAAACCCAGCAACCTATTGACAGCCTTTCCATTGTCTCAAAACCCAGAATTCAATACCGTTTGCTTAATCATTGGGACAATCTTGACGGTACTGTCGAGCGCGGATACGCGGGAAAATCGATTTGGAAGTGGGAAGAGTTACCGGACAAAATCGATCCACGATATCAGGACTATGCCCGCGCGAGTGCCTCGCTTGGAATCAACGGAGTAGTTCTGAACAACGTCAACGCCAATCCAGTAATCCTGAAAACTGAATATCTCCGGAAAGTCGCAGCTCTTGCCAAAGTCTTCCGTCCGTATGGAATTCACGTTTTTCTTTCGGTCAATTTTTCTTCACCTCTTTCTGGGAAGTTCGAAGTAGAGGGGAATCGCAAAGCCGGGATAGGCGATCTTCCAACATCCGATCCATTGAATCCAGCCGTTCGGAATTGGTGGAAGAAAAAGGTCAAGGAGATTTATAAGCTGATCCCAGATTTTGGTGGTTTCCTCGTGAAGGCAAATTCCGAAGGCATGCCAGGCCCACAGGATTATGGCAGGACACATGTAGATGGTGCAAACATGCTCGCTGAGGCTCTTGCGCCATTCAAGGGCATTGTCATGTGGCGTTCGTTCGTCTACAACGCCGATGTCGACCCAGATAGGACGAAACGTGCGTACAAAGAATTTGTTCCTCTCGATGGCAAGTTTCTACCGAATGTTTTTGTTCAGCCAAAAAATGGTCCTCTGGATTTTCAGCCGAGAGAACCGGTGAATACTCTGTTCGGAGCCATGCCAAAAACGCCACTGATGCTGGAGTTGCAAATTACACAGGAATATCTTGGCCATTCAACCCATCTTGTCTATCTTGCGCCGATGTGGAAGGAATACATTGGGTTTGAAACCTACGCAAGAGGTGCGGGCTCGACAATTGCATCAATCGTAGACGGAACAACACATAGCTCTTCGATGACTGGAATTGCCGGAGTAGCCAACATAGGCGACGACCGAAACTGGTGTGGACATTTTTTTGCACAATCAAACTGGTATGCCTTCGGACGCCTTGCATGGGACCACACACTCACCGCTGCGCAGATTGCTCAAGAGTGGATACAAATGTCGCTGGGTACTGATTCGACCGTTGTAGCGACCGTCCTGCCGATGATGATGGATTCGTGGGAGGCATGTGTGAACTACATGACGCCCTTGGGTTTACACCATATTATGCAGAGAGATTTTCACTACGGCCCCGAACCAAGCAATGCCCATGGACGGGAGGATTGGACATCCGTCTATTACCACAAGGCAGACACCCTCGGGATTGGATACAATCGGAGCTCAACCGGAAGCAACGCTGTAGACCAGTACTTCTCTCCACTGAAAGAAGCATTTGACAATCTTCAGACTTGTCCAGAAAAATATTTGCTGTGGTTTCACCACGTTCCCTGGGAACATAAAATGACATCGGGGAAAACTCTGTGGGAGGAATTATGTTATCGCTACTACTCGGGAACGAAGTCCGCCGATGATATGGCAGCCTCATGGAATTCCCTACAAACACGGTTAGATCCTGAGATATTCTCTCATGTGGCTGGCAAGTTGAACCAGCAAAAGATGGATGCAGCCATTTGGAGAGACACTTGCCTCACGTATTTTCAGAAATTCAGTCAAAAACCAATTCGTCGATGAAATTTCCAAGGCGAAACGTTCCCCTCTCCTTTATTTGTTCGAACATAGACGTAGGAGAGGGGCAGGGTGAGGTCAAAAGCAAAAATATGACCCCATCCTGCCCTTCCCCTAAAGGAGAAGGGAATGTTGGGTTGAGACTCCTGCAAGAAATACGGACTATAACATTCTCCTTTCCCGAGCCAGGATTAACCTTGAGTAGGCGAGGTGCGAGGTCAAAAAAAAGGATGGCCAACGCAATACTCCCGAACATTGTCCTCGTCCTTAGTTGCCTGCTAACATCTCCAGTCTTGTCTCAGGAGAACCGTGTTCAATTGAACGACCTTGAATATTTTGAGACCCGCGGTCTGAACATTCTCGTCTTTAGCAATTGGTATGATGGCCTTTTCAGCGACGCTAAAATGGCCGGGATCGAAATCATCCACCATGGAGTAAGGACTGCCACGAATGGGGATGTGCGACTTGATAGAACACCAGGACAATGGGATCCTTGTCCGCAGCTTGTCGAGCGCAAAGTCTTGAAAAGGGAAAATGCAATTGAGGTTTCCTTACGTTACCCGGATTTCGACTTTGATTATTCAATAGTCGTTCGTCCTCAGAAGGAGGGCGTTGTTGTCAGAG
>CAYNRS010000428.1:0-2775 GCA_964399565.1 uncultured Ignavibacteriaceae bacterium | reverse complement strand
TTTTCCGTCGACGAACGTCGAAAACGGGAAATCTCGCAACCCGGCCTCGTTCCCATTGTCTTTTATTCTTTTCAACAGTCCGCGGATTCGACGCAAGCGAACGAAGGCTTGGTTATTCAAAAGATGTTTCGTCCGGCAAGAAAGACGACGATACCGGAAACATACCTCTATTGGATGAAGGGACGTTTGTACATCAAGGATATCCTCCTTAACATTCTTCTCTTTTCCCCGCTCGGCTTTTTCATCGCGGCAATTTGCCAGCAACAAAATGAGGGATTATGGAAGACTGTGGCCATTACGAGTTTTTGCGGGCTTCTCATAAGCCTTACCATTGAATTGCTACAATTCTACCTCCCGGCCAGATTCTCCAGTGCAACAGACATCCTGAGCAACACCGCTGGAGCGACTCTCGGCTTTTTTCTCTTTCGCACAAACTGGACTCTACGGCTGAGATTGAAATCAAAGGGCCTCAATGCATCACGTCACTCGGCTTAACACGGCATGACTTTCACAAAAGACGTTCTGAAGATTGATGCAGAACGGGTTATCTCTTCAATCGCATTGTCCATTCGTCGGAATGTTGCACATATCCTTCATAGAAAAGGAGCCGTGATCGGTGTTTCCGGCGGAATCGACAGCTCTGTGTGTGCGGCTCTTTGTGTGAGAGCCCTGGGAAAAGATCGCGTGGTTGTTCTTCTGATGCCGGATCGCGACTCATCCGAAGATTCGCTTCGGCTTGGCCGGCAGCTCGCAAAACATCTGGGAATTGAACACCTTGTGGAAAACATAACAGCGTCTCTTGAGGCTGCGGGGTGTTACAGGCGACAGACGGAAGCAATCAAGTCTGTCTTCCCGGACTATGCTGAAGATTGGAAATGCAAAATAACCATTCCATCCATCCTGGAAGGTGACCGACTGAACATTTCGCGACTTACGATACAGACTCCTTCCGGAGAAACACGGACCGAGCGGATGTCCCCGTCGGCGTATTTACAACTCGTCGCGGCGACGAACTTCAAGCAGAGAGTTCGCAAGATGATGGAATACTACCACGCCGACCGGCTCGCGTATGCCGTGTGCGGGACTCCCAACAGGCTTGAATACGACCAGGGTTTCTTTGTGAAGCTGGGAGACGGGAGCGCAGATTTCAAACCTATCGCACATTTGTACAAGAGTCAGGTCTACATGCTCGCCCGGGCCCTGAGCATCCCTGAAGAAATCTGCCGACGTACGCCGACGACCGACACGTTCTCACTACCTCAGACGCAGGAGGAGTTTTTCTTTTCTCTGCCTTACGAGAAGATGGATCTTTGTCTTTACGGATATAACAAGAGAGTTCCCCCGGATAAGGTCGCGCCAGCAGTAGGCATTTCTGTTGAGCAAGTAAAGTGGGTCTTCAACGACATAGAATCAAAACGACGCGGGACTCTTCCACTTCATCTGTCCTCATTTCTGGTGGAGCCCGTTAAAGAAATTGACGATGCAATTCAAAACATACGAGGATCTTAAACGTGTGCGGAATCGCCGGAATCGTTAATATCCAACGTCGCCACGAACCGCCAGAGTTGGAACGCTTGTCCGCGATGATAGGAACACTCAAGCATCGCGGCCCGGACGGCTTTGGGGTCTATCGCGACCTGCAGGCGGGCTTGGCTCACGCGAGACTCTCGATCATTGACCTTGACACCGGCGCCCAACCGATGACGAATGAAGATGGGTCGCTGTGGATTGTTTTCAACGGAGAAATATTCAACTATGTTGAGCTACGGCGGGATCTCGTGCGACTGGGCCATGTGTTCAAGTCGAAGTCGGACACCGAAGTCATTCTTCATGCATTTGAATCGTGGGGCGATGATTGTTTCAAGCGATTTAATGGACAATGGGCATTGGCCCTTTGGAATAGGAGAACAAATACGTTGGTTCTCTCACGCGACCGCATTGGAGTCCGCCCCCTTTATGTTCACGAAGACAACGGCCGACTGTGGTTTGCCAGTGAAGTGAAGGCTCTTTTCTCAGACCCAAACGTACCTCGCCAATTGGATCCTCGCGGACTGGACCAGACGTTCAAGTATTGGACCACCCTTGCCCCCATCACCCCCTTTGCAGGTATTGAGGAGTTGAAACCGGGAACAATTCGCACCTACCGCGACGGGAACTGTACGGAGAAAACTTTCTGGAGGCCGTCCTTTGCCCTCGGCCAGGAAAACAGATTTTCTATGGCTGAATCCGCTGAAATATTGCGGGAGAAACTCGCCTCTGCAACGAGAATTCGAATGCTCCGTTCTGATGTCCCCGTGGGGAGTTACCTTTCCGGCGGCCTGGATAGTTCGGTTATCGCCAGTTTTGGAAGAAAGGCCAAAGAAGGGCACTTTCAAACCTTCTCGATACGTTTTGAAGATAGCGAATTTGATGAGTCCCCGTTTCAACGCATGATGGTCTCCGTCCTCGGAAGTGCTCACGCTGACATTCGCGTAACTCGCAAAGATATTGCTGAAGCCTTTCGCCGGGTGATTTGGCATACAGAGCGCCCCGTCCTTCGTACAGCACCGGCTCCTTTGTTCTTGTTGTCGAAATGCGTGAGGGATCATGGGATTAAAGCCGTGCTGACAGGAGAGGGGGCGGATGAAATGCTCGCAGGTTACGACATTTTCCGCGAGGCGAAAATACGCGAATTCTGGTCACATGAGCCTTTTTCGACCGCTCGGCCAAGATTGATGGAGCGGCTCTATCCTTATCTTGCGCGAGCACCTCGGCAGGCAAAAGACCGATCGCGCC
>CAYNRS010000427.1:0-2788 GCA_964399565.1 uncultured Ignavibacteriaceae bacterium | reverse complement strand
CGCGCAGGGACTCTACGAGAGACAAGGCCATGATTTGCGCGATGAGTTCGAAAAACGAATTTCAAAACTTCCTCGTATCGGCGATACACTCCAGGACGGAGGCCGACAGGTAGAATCGCTCCAGGACGTTATCGGGAGCAAAGCTTACTTTTCAGTAATAGTTCGTATTTTCAACATCCGAAAAACCTGAACGTCTCCGTTTTGAGAACCTTTTTCCCAATCTTGAAAACCCAGGATTAAGGCTTTCTTGTCCGAATCCCCCTAAAGCTCGCAAAATCGGCACTCCGAACGGCCCGCTCGAAGGCACAAATGTTGCCCTTTTCAACAGCGGCGGGTGAAACAAAAATCCCCCAACACGAACCGCTGTTCATCCTAACGAGGGAAAAGCGTTGTTTTGAGCATTCGAGTTTTGACAGAGGTTTGTTTCGAAATTCGTGCTTCAATTTTCGTTTTTTCATTATGAGGTTTACAAGGCTCCTCGGTTTCAAGCTGTTCCTGATCATCGCTTTTGTCATGCTGGTCGGAACTCTTACCTTTTCCACCTTCACTGTCCGATGGCACTCAGAGCAATACATGCAGAACTCCGTCGCATCGGTCAGCCGCATCAGCGACGTAATCAAGCGGTCAATGCATTACAGCATGCTGCTGAATCGTCGCGAGGACATCCGGCACATTATCAACACGGTGGGCAACGAGCCCGGGACCGAGGTCATAAGAATCTACAACAAGAAAGGCGAAATCACGTTTTCGTCCCGTTCATCGGAAGTTTCCACCGTTGCGAACCTTGGAGACGCTGCCTGCAAAGCATGCCACGGTTCAGGAGCCGCTCCCGCTTCACCAACAACATCAGACTTTACCCGGATTTTTGATTCGGAGAAAGGCTACCGAGTGATCGGAATGATTACACCGATCAAAAACGACCCCACCTGCGCCAGCGCCGCCTGCCATGCCCACCCCTCCTCGCAAACAGTCCTTGGAATCCTCGACGTGATGATGCCTCTCAAGCAACTGGACGAGAGTTTGACGGAATTGGCAGTCGTCCAGTACAGAAACGCTTTCATCATGGGTACCGCTGTGACGGTCATTGCAGGGTTGTTCATCTGGATCATGGTCAACCGGCCAGTGAGAAAACTCATACAAGGGACGGATGAAATCAGCAAAGGGAATCTTGACCATCGCATTGCGCTGAAGGCCAATGACGAGATCGGCGTCCTCGCTGGGTCCTTCAATGAAATGACGGGCGACCTTCGCAAAGCCCGTGACGAGCTTACCGACTGGGCCAGGCTTCTCGAACAGCGCGTCGAGGAGAAAACAGCCGAGCTCAAGCGTGCGCAGGCAAACATGGTTCAAATGGAAAAAATGGTTTCGTTGGGTACGCTTGCCGCAACGGTCGCGCACGAATTGAACAATCCACTGGAAGGCGTACTGACATACGCCAAGTTACTGCGGCGCAACGTTGCCAAAAGCGATCTCCAGGCCGACCTCCGGAAGGAATTCGACGGGGAACTGGCCATCATTGCCGATGAAACTGCACGCTGCGGGAACATCGTGAAGAATCTTCTTCTCTTTTCGCGGCAAAAGGTGGGCGAATTTCGGGACGCAAACCTCATCGAAATTCTCGAACAGAGCCTGAAGCTTATCGGGCATCATCTGACCATGCACAACATCAGGCTTGAGTACCGATTTGACGGAATCTCCATTCCCATTTACTGCGACCCGCATCAGCTGGAGCAGGCGTTTTTAGCAATCGAGATCAATTCCGTCGAAGCCATGCCTGAAGGAGGGCTCCTCCGCATTGAGATCACCGACGACAGGCAATCTGACAAAGTGCATATCGACTTCCATGACACCGGAGTGGGGATTCGTGAAGAAGACATTCCTCATATCTTTGAACCTTTCTTCACCACCAAAAAGGACGGGAAGGGTACGGGATTGGGCCTGGCCGTTGTTTATGGAATCGTCAAAAGGCACGGAGGGAATGTGGAAGTTCGCTCGAAAATTCAAAAAGGAACAACGTTTAGTCTCTCTCTTCCGCGTCGTGCTGTTCCACAGGAGGAACAATCGTTTTCATCCTTCACTGAAGCCCTATGACCTATGAGCGCAAAAAATTCTCACACACCGAGCATTCTCGTCGTTGACGACGAACCCGTTGTTCGCGATTCTCTCTCGAAGTGGTTCCGCCAGGACGGCTACAGGGTCGAAGCAGCCGTTGACGGCAATAATGCACTCAGGCTGATGGACAGAGGCCCCTGGGATGTCATTCTGCTCGACATCAAAATGCCGGGGATCAGCGGGCTGGAGCTGCAAAAGAGAATCAGGGAGATCGACAAAGATTCCACGGTCATCATGATCACGGCTTTCGCGTCCGTTGAAAGCGCTGTCCAGGCGTTGAAGGAAGGCGCGTTCGATTATGTGACGAAACCCGTAGATCCCGACCATCTCACCCATCTCGTCCAAAACGCCCTCCGCCAGAAGAAACTGACCGATGAGAACATCAAGCTTCGGGAGCACATTTCGGAAATGGCAAAAGGGTACGACCTTATTGGCGACAGTACGCAAATGCAGAAAGTCCTCGAGCTGGCAAAGACGGTGGCGCAGACAGACACCACCGTTATGATTCGCGGCGAAAGCGGGACGGGAAAAGAGTTGATTGCCAGGGCTATTCACGCCAACAGCGCACGGCGATACTTTCCAATTATTGCCGTGAATTGCGGAGCCGTCCCCGAATCGCTGCTGGAAAGTGAATTGTTTGGCCATGAAAAGGGTTCCTTCACGGGGGCGCTGGCAC
>CAYNRS010000426.1:0-2797 GCA_964399565.1 uncultured Ignavibacteriaceae bacterium | reverse complement strand
CCGCCTCACAACCTATGGCTGACGAAAAGATCAGAGTTCTTGTTGCTGACGACGAAGATCCCCTGCGGATGACTGTTACCGCGTGGCTCTCCGACGAGGGTTTTGACGTCGACCAGGCGCCCGATGGCCTCGAAGCCATAAAGAAAGTCCAGGGAACAGATTTCGACATTGCCATCCTCGACATCAAAATGCCCGGTGCGAACGGGCTTGAAGTGCTCCGATACATCAAGAAGAATTCCAATTCCACTGAGGTTGTCATGGTCACCGGGATGAGTGACGTGAGCATGGCCGTCGAGGCAATGAAACTCGGCGCCCGCGAATACCTCACGAAGCCCATTGATATGGATCAACTGGTCCCCCAATTGAGGTCCTTGCTTCGCAAGCGCGACGCGGAAGACCGCATCCGGAAACTCCAGGCCGAGCATACCTCACGCCTTCTTTACGATCTACACAACCCCATCGCGGGCTTGAAACAGAGTATTGGGTATTTACTCAAGGGAATGGCCGGGCCTGTTGGCGACCACCAGAAGGAGCTGCTCGGCTATATGACCGCATCCATCGACAAGGTCATTCTGCTACTCAACGACATGATGGATTTAACAAAGCTGGAAGGCGGGCGAGTTCGCTTAAACAGAGGTATCAGCAACGTTTCGGACACCGTATCGAAGATCGTGCAGGAGTTCCGCGTGCCGGTCCAGTCCACAAAGATCACCCTAGATTTTCATTCCGAACCAGACCTTCCCCCGATTGAATTCGATTCGGAAAAAATCGCCCAGGTTTTGCAAAACTTCATCAGCAACGCAATCAAGTACACACCGGAGCAGGGAGCGATCGTGGCCCAGGTACGGAAAGTTTCGCTTGTTGCCGAAGAAGGTCAGCCTCCAGCCGATTACGTCATGGTTTCCGTTTTCAACAGCGGGAGTGGCATTCCCAAGGAACAGTTGTCGCTGATCTTCGACAGGTATCGCGACCTGGTGGCCGGCAAAGCTGATGAAAAGAAGCGGTCGACCGGTTTAGGCCTTGTCATCTGTCAGCGAATTGTTGAAGCCCACAACGGGAAAATCTGGGTCGAGTCCGAACCCGGCAAAGGCGCCACCTTCTACTTCGCTCTGCCAATCCGCTAACCTCCCTCGGAGGAGTTGCTGTGTCCAACAGTGCCATCTCCATTCTCGCCGTCGACGACGAGGAATCATTCCTTGAGTTGCTTCAAAGGGTCCTCGAGGCGGACGAATATGGTGTTGAGACTGCAAGCGACGGCATCCAGGCAATCAACAAACTGCAGGCAAAAGCGTTTGACCTCGTTCTGTGCGACGTCAGAATGCCGCGTGTCGATGGGCTTGAGGTGCTGAAATTCGTCAAGGAGCACTACATCGACACGCAGGTCATCATGCTCACCGGAGTAAACGACATCAGTATTGCGGTGGACTGCATGAGGTCTGGAGCATATCATTATCTCACCAAGCCCTATTCGGCTCCGGAACTCCTGGCTGTCATCGAGCGGGCACTTGAGAGAAAAAAGCTCGCCATTGAAAACAAAGTCCTGAAGTCGGAGCTCGCACGTCATTCCTTTAGCGGACAAATAGTCGGCAATAGCCGAGGATTCCTCGAAGTTCTTCAAGTGGCGGCAAAAGTCGCACCTACGGATTCGACCGTATTACTGCAGGGTTCAAGCGGGACCGGAAAAGAACTGATTGCCAACTTTCTTCACCGGAACAGCCTCCGAAAAGACCAGCAGTTTGTTGCACTCAACTGCGCTTCCATCCCGGAGACGTTGATTGAAAGCGAGCTTTTCGGACACGAGAAAGGCGCCTTCACTGATGCCGTGGCAACACGGCAGGGACTTGTGGAGATTTCCAACGGCGGGACGATCTTCCTGGATGAAGTCGGCGAGATTTCCCTCATGGTTCAGCCAAAACTTCTCAGATTCCTTCAGACGGGTGAGTATCGACGCGTTGGCGGAAACAAGACTTTGAAGTCAGATGTCCGTGTTATTTCCGCAACGAACAAGGACCTTCGGGATGAAGTCTCCCTGGGAAAGTTTCGTGAAGATTTACTCTACAGGATCAACGTGATCACCTTACAGCTTCCATCGCTCAAGGAACGGCGGGAAGATATTCCGTTGCTGGTTGACCATTTCCTGAAAAAAAGAATTCGCGCGAAAGAACAAAAACGCATCGACCAGAAAGCTCTGGAATTGCTGGAAAAGTACGATTGGCCGGGCAATGTCCGCGAATTGGAAAATGTGATTGAACGGGCTGCAATATTGTGCAAGGACGGCATCATCCGTGTAGAAGATCTCGCCCTGCCGCTGGGCAGCAGATCATACCAGGATCAGCGGTCTGGAGGGCTTGCATCAGGACCACACATTGGCAGCGCCGTTGCGATGAGGGAAATCGAAAAAGCGCACATTGAAGGCGTATTGAACACTGTTGGCTGGAACAAGAACACGGCGTCGAAAATACTCGGCATTAGTTTGAAAACATTATACTCGAAGATTCAACAATACAACCTTTCAAAAGACTAGGTCTAACCCCACTGAGCATCACATCCTTGCAACAGCATGCTCATTTACCTGCTTCGACACGGAGATGCAGTTCAGGACTCCTCCCTGCATGACAGTGAGCGCCCGCTCACGGATCTTGGACAACAACAAGCTGAAATTGTTGCCCGGTTCTTTCAACGTTCACGCGTATCACTAAACATGGTTGTGAGCAGCCCGCTGCGACGGGCTCAGGAAATGGCCCAGCCGACCGTAAGGACACTCAACGTTTCTCGGTGTTCATCCTCCGAGTTCCTC
>CAYNRS010000425.1:0-2798 GCA_964399565.1 uncultured Ignavibacteriaceae bacterium | reverse complement strand
CTCCGTAGCGCAGGATTCTCGGCGTCGAGAAGGAATGGCTGGTTCTTGCAAATTCCTCAAGTTTGCTTTTGAGCGTTCCGCCCGGGAGATACTCGAGGTCCAGAAACGCTTGCCCTGCCGGCTGCTCGATGTCATGGATGGTCGCAATATTCGGATGGTTGAGAGTCGAAAGTGTCCTCGCTTCCTGCTGGAAGCGGGAGATATCTTCTGCGGATTTCAGCATATGCGGGGGAAGAAACTTCAGCGCAACGTGCCGGCCGAGCTTCAGGTCCAGCGCTTTATAAACGACACCCATGCCTCCCTCGCCGAGTTTCTCGAGAACGCGATAATGGAGTATTATTGTTCCGATCATTGCGATCTTTTTATGACGACAATCGTCATGTCGTCGGACTGAGGCTGGACGCCCGCGTGTTCGCGGACCTTCTGGACCAGGTTGTTAAGAAGTTCTTTCGGGGGAAGACCGCGGTTCTTGATCAGGAATTCTGTGAGCCGTTCTTCGCTAAACTGCTCCCCCGACGTATTCATGGCTTCCGGTATCCCGTCGGAATATACAACGAGAATGTCGTTAAGCTGCAATGGGACACTTTCGTCCTCGAAGGAAAAAGTATCGAAAGCGCCAAGCATCATTCCTCCCGTTCCCAGGCGTTTTACCGAACCGTCCGCAGAAATAAGAAACGGATGGTCATGGCCGGCGTTGGAGAAGGACAGTACGTGACGTTTGTTGTCAAGAATCCCGTAAAAGAGCGTGGCGAATTTTTCGGGGCTGGTGCTCTCGAAGAGTAACTGGTTCGAGCGTGTGAGGCATTCGCGGGGCTCGCGCGCAACAAGAGTTTGTCCGCGGAGGGTTGCTTGAAGATTGGCCATCAAGAGAGATGCGGGAAGGCCCTTCCCTGTCACGTCTCCCAAACAGATAGCGAGCCTGTCGTGGTCGACTTTGATGAAGTCAAAAAGGTCGCCGCCCACGGTTTGCGCAGGAATTGTCTGGCCGATGATTTCGTAGGAATCGAGTTTCGGCATCTCGCTTGGCAGTAGGTCCAGCTGGATTTTTGCCGCGAGTCGAACCTCTTCCTGCATTTTCAGGTATCCTTTTTCTTCTTCATACAACCGCGCGTTTTCAATGACCTGGCCTGATTGCGCAGCGATGATGGCGAGCAGCCGTTGGTCATCGGTGTTGAACTTGTTTGTCTCTTTCTTGTTGTAAACGGTGAGCACTCCCCGAAGCTCTGATTTTACAAGCAGAGGAACGCACAGGAGTGAGTTGACGGATTCGTCCCAGCGAACGCCCCGGAACCGCTCGTCTTGTTTCGGGTTGTCAACGAGGAGAGGCTTCATATTCAGGTGCATCCATCCGAGCAATGCCTGGTGAAGATGGAATTCTACATGATCGCTGGAACTCACCATCGCCCGAACGAGCGTTTTGGTCGGCTCGCTGCTTTTCTTGTCGACAAGAGTAATGACGCCTTGTTCCGCCTGAACTGCGCGCAGTGAGCGGCGGATAATCGTTTGCATGATCTCTTCCAGATTCAGCGTGCTGCCGATGGCGCGTGCGAGGTCGTTCAAGATGGAAAGTTCTTCCACGGCTCTCTTGAGCCGCTGGGTTTCTTCCTGGAGGGATTGCGCGGACGTCATGGCGCTGTCTTGGCTCGGCGGTGGTTTGAGGAATGCCTGAAAAGGTAATCGAATTGGGAACGAAAATCAATTTCCTTTCCTTGCATTTCCCTCAAAGTTTGTCTACCATTCCAACACCCATCCGCCTCCAATCTGAAGAGTCACAAAAACCCAATGAAGAGCACGGGAAGAGTCGCCTCAATTCAAATCTGCCCCGGTCACAGGAAATCCATGCTTCCGTACAACACCGTGGATGCGGTGAAGGGACAAGGTTTGAAGGGGGACATTCACGCAATCTCGCAAAGCAACCGGCAGGTGCTCTTAATCGAGCAGGAAACATTGAAGGGTTTGAACCTTGAGCCCGGGATGGTAAAAGAGAATATTACGACCGAAGGCATAATGCTAATGACTCTCACTTCCCGGCAGAGGATTCAAGTCGGCGAAGCGATTCTCGAGATCACGAAAGAATGCAAGCCTTGCGACCGGATGGAGGAGATTCGGCCCGGCCTTCGGTCCGCATTGGAAGGCAGACGCGGCGTTCTTGCAATGGTTATTGAAGGAGGCAGGATTTCCGTGGACGATCCTATCAAGCTTCTGTAGCAATCCATGCAAAACTTCTGGTATTTCGTCTACAATTTTGTCTTCCTCCCTTTTTTTTGGGGTGTCATGCACATTGCGTCTCTGTTCCATCCGAAAATATGGAGAGGGATAAGCGGACGGCGTCGATTATTCCGGGAGTTGGAACAAAATATCTCAAAACTCACATCCAACCGGAGAGTATGGTTTCACTCGTCCTCGATGGGTGAGTTCGAGCAGGCCAAACCCATCATTGCTGCGCTGCGCCGGCGACACAAGAACATCGACATTATCGTCACCTTCTTCTCTCCGTCGGGCTACGACCACTCAAAGAATTACAGGCTTGCAAACGTGATATCCTATATTCCCTTTGATACCGCCTGGAATGCACGGCGATTTCTTGATATGGTCGAACCGACGGTTGCAGTGATGGTTCGTTACGACGTCTGGCCCAACCATATGTGGGAATTAAGCAAAAGAGGCATCCCCACCTTCATCGCCAATGCAACATTGAGAAAGAATTCATTGCGCCGGGTCTTTCCCCTCAGCAACTTTCACCGGTATGTGTACAACGGGTTGAAGTCCATTCTCACAGTTTCCGCGGATGACGCGGA
>CAYNRS010000424.1:0-2798 GCA_964399565.1 uncultured Ignavibacteriaceae bacterium | reverse complement strand
GAAGATCGAACGGCCCAGTGATGGCTACTGGGATCGATACCGGAATGACGACGGCAATACACTTGCCAACTGGTTCCGGACAAACAACCTTTGCTGGGATCATGCAATGGAGTCAATGCCCGACAGGTTCCGCAAACTGATTCAAACGGAACAATACCAGGAAGTAACAAGCGCCTGATCTTTGCCGCCCTGCAACGGAAAATGCTCCCGCGTCTATTGCAGCCATTCTTTTTCTACCCATAATGCCAATCCGACTAAAGTGCTTTACCAACATCCCGGAGGTCCTATGAAACGGATATTCGTTCTGATATGCTGTATTCCACTGCTGACCTTTTCTCAATCCAAACGGGCGATAACCTTTGATGACCTGATCAGCATGGGTCGCGTGACCGATCCGAGGGTTTCCCCGGACGGACAATGGATAGCCTTTGTCGTGACCTATCATAACAAGGCGGAGAACAAAACAAACAGCAACATTTATCTTGTCTCTATCAATGGCGGCGATGTCAAGCAACTGACCGCCGCTAAGGGGGCGAACAACAGCCCGCGCTGGATGCCCGACGGAAAATCCATCGCGTTTATTTCCACGCGGGATGGCGAGGCACAGGTTTGGAGCATCCCTGTGGCGGGTGGGGAAGCCAGGAAGGTATCTGCAATCTCAACCGGTGTCGCCGGGCTTCATGTGTCGCCGGATGGGAAATGGTTTGCGTTTAATTCCGAAGTCTACCCGGACTGCACGGATGACGACTGCAACCAGAAGAAAAACGATGACGTCGAGAAAAGCAAGGTCAAAGCAAAAGTCTTCGACAAGCTTCCCTATCGCATCTGGAATTCCTGGAAGGACGGTAAGCGAAGTCATCTTTTGGTGATGCCGTCCGGCGGCGGAAAAGCCACAGATGTAACTCCGGGCGACTTCGATACGCCGCCCATAGACCTGGGGGGAAACTGGGATTATGCGTTTTCTCCAGACAGTAAAGAACTGGCATTTACCCGCAACCCCGACAAGATGGTTGCAATCAGCACGAATAACGAGATTTACACGGTTTCAGTGACTGGCGGGACGCCCAAAAAGATCACGGAAAATCCGGCAAACGACAGCCAACCATTGTATTCCCCCGACGGAAAATACATCGCCTATCGCGCAATGAAACGAGCGGGGTTCGAAGCCGATCAAAACGACCTTCTGTTGTACGAACGGGTGAGCGGCAAGATCACGAACCTTACCGGGGACGTTGACTACAGCGTCAATGACGTCGTTTGGCTCCCTGACTCCAAGTCTCTTTTGTTCAACGCTGATGACAAAGGGAGTGAATCGATTTTTCGGCTAAACGTGGCCGACAAAAAGGTCCAGACTCTCGTCAACAAAGGATACAATCATTCTCTACGTCTGTCGCCTGACGGAAAAACGCTTGTTTTTGTCAAGGAGGCGATTCACAAACCGGCCGAAATATACAAGATGGACATTCAGAAGATGGATGTTCGAAAACTCACCGCCGTCAACGACGAACGGGTTAGTCAACTCGACATGAATTCGCTCGAGGACTTTTGGTTTGAAGGTGCGGAGGGCGCGAACGTTCATGGCTGGATCGTAAAGCCTCCGATGTTTTCGGCGTCGAAGAAATACCCGCTCGTATACCTGATTCATGGTGGCCCGCAGGGGCAATGGGGCGACCAGTTTCATTATCGGTGGAGCGCTCAAATGTTTGCTGCTCGCGGATATGTCGTGGCAATGGTCAATCCCCGCGGGAGCACGGGGTACGGGCAAAAGTTCACCGATGAAATCAGCGGGGACTGGGGAGGCAAAGTCTATGACGACCTGATGAAAGGTGTTGACTATATTCTGAAGACCTATTCTTTTGCGGACGGGAAACGAATCGCGGCCGCGGGCGCCTCATACGGCGGTTACATGATCAACTGGATTGCCGGACACACGGATCGGTTCCAATGTCTCGTCAGCCATGACGGCGTTTATAATCCGGCGAGCATGTATGGAACGACCGAAGAGTTGTGGTTCGTGGAATGGGAATACAGAGGCACGCCATATAAAAACCCGGAGCTCTACAGGAAGTGGTCTCCATTGGAGTACGCGTCGAATTTCAAGACGCCGATGCTTGTCGTCCATGGCCAACAGGATTTTCGCGTGGATGCCAGCGAAGGATTCCAGGTTTTTACAGCCTTGCAGCGTCAAGGAGTTAAGTCCAAAATGCTGTATTTCCCTGATGAAGGACACTGGGTGATGAAACCCGCAAACGCCGAACTGTGGTATAAAACTGTTTTGGACTGGATTGATGAAAACACGAGGTAAGCATTTCAGATTGAAGATTGCAGATTGAAGATTATAGACTGAAGATTGAAAGATCGCATTTGAAGATTGATGACCAGGAAAAAGGCAATGTCTGTAGAGCGTAAATCTCCGATTGAGATAAACGCCAGAGAATTCAAGAAACTGGGCTATCGTGCTGTGGAGCGGATTAGCCGTCATCTGGCGAACATCAAAAGGGCCAAGGTGACGACCGCCCCTTCTCCCAGGCAAGTTCGGAGGATGCTGGGATCCGGCGGCCTCCCGCATAAAGGAACTGCTCCTGCAAAACTTCTCAAGGAAACGTCGGACCTGATCCTCGAAAACTCATTGTTCAACGGCCATCCACGTTTTTGGGGATACATTTCGGGAGCTCCAGCACCGATAGGAATTCTCGCAGATTTTCTCGCTTCGACTGTGAACCCGAATGTCGGCGCGTTTATTCTTTCTCCCCTCGCGAAGATCGGAAGAGCACACGTCTGAACTCCAGTCACGTGGC
>CAYNRS010000423.1:0-2824 GCA_964399565.1 uncultured Ignavibacteriaceae bacterium | reverse complement strand
TATAGCAACGAGTGGAGAAGGATTGATAGGATGCGAATTTTCTATAGTCGGTGTTCGCGACGAGTTGTGACTTATATGCGCCCCAGTCGATATTTTTCGATTTAAGACCTGCCCTCATCAAGACAACTCCGAGGACGACTTTGAATCGAATGTAGAACCAGTAGAAAATTCGCGCTGTGACTCCTTTGCCAAACGTCCGTAGGTTCGATTCCCCGGAAAGCCTTCGCTCTGTGAGTGCGCTCTTGAGCAGATTTTTGTTTACAGGGTGACACATGGTGTCGGAACCATAAACCTCGCTCACCTTGGCTATGACCTCTCTATAGACTTTGTTTCGCTCTTCTGGATTTGCGACGGTTGCCTGGACGATGAGCGAGACGATTTCGCCGTGTTCGCTCGGAACATTTTTCCACCGGCACTCGAGGCCGGAATAGTCTGCTTCGGCATCATCCTCGTCTGCATTGAAGTTGTAGCGGAGCCTCAACGTGGCGTCTTTGATGCTTTCCTCGGCGTACTGGAGCCCCCATCCGGTGAACACAGCCTGCACGAAATGCTCCGACACGCGGTAGCGCGCAACGAGGACATCGAACCCGGCTTGTCGAATATCGCCAATGGGCACTATACCAACGCGGAAGTCAAAACCATACACGTCCCGCGCCATTTTTCGTGTTGCAATCAGCGCCTTGCGCGCTTTTTCGACAAGTGCTCCCGGAATGCAGATGGTTGCGCCATCGCCCCCAAAAACAAACGGCAGGGAAAATGATTTCGTGAGATTCAGCATCGCCATGATCGACGACGCGCCCATCAGGTTGACCTCTTTATACATCCCCTTTTGAATCGCGGCCGTTGAATCCTTTAGGTCGGCCGCAACAACATGCCAGTCATCTGGCAACTTTGTGTAGATGGCCGGATTCGATATATCAAGGAAATTCTCCGTAACGGGAAGGTTGAGATAAAAGGATTCGCTGTTTGATCGAGCGGTCGTAGTCATAGAAGTGCATCAATGTAGAAGAGCCTGACAAAAGAAACAAGGTTTGTATAGACGACGAGTGAACCTTGTCAAAGTCCTGAAGACGCAAAGAGAACTTTGACAAGGTCACGATCAAATTGACTGTCACACGATTTTGATTTACCTTTTGCACATGGGTGACATCATTAAAGCGTTTCCCGTTCGTTCTGCCAGCTCCGAAAAACCAAGGTTCTTGAAGTTCTACTTCGATACGGGGTCGCCACGAACATTCATCAAGCAATCTGCGGCGAGCGGAATGAAGGGATTAGCAAAACTCCCTGATGCAATGGTTTTTCACGGCCTCGGAAACGGTAAGTTCAAGGCCGGTTCCATGCTGAGTATCGAGATTCGACTGCTGGGAATATGGGTACCGCATTTGTGCTATGTTCTTTCGGACGAAATTCTGGATCCTGACTATGATATTTTGCTGGGACACGATTTCATGCAAATCTACGACATTCAAATCCAGCCAAAGCAAAGGGAGGTCTTGATTAGAAAGAACTCTCTCAAGCTGGCACTCAAAGTAAGAAAGTCATAGACGGACGCCGAAGACCTATGCCAGCCGACAAAGACCTCCAGTCCATTCAAGAAGCCCGCGACCTCGTTACCAAAGCCAAGGAAGCTCAGCTCGCCTTTCGCAAATTCACCCAGGAGCAAGTCGATAACATTGTGAAAGCAATGGTGGACGCCGGCTTTAACGCGGCTGAGAAGCTTGGCAAGATGGCTCATGAAGAAACGGGTTTTGGCAAAACCGCCGATAAAAAGAAAAAGAACGAATTTGCGACCCGACGCGTTTGGGAATCCATCAAAGATCTAAAGACCGTCGGCGTTATCAACGAAGACAAAGAGAAGAAGATCATAGAGATTGCAGAGCCTATGGGCATCGTTGCAGCGTTGATTCCTTCAACGAACCCGACATCAACGGTAATGTTTAAGGCGATCATTTCCGTCAAAGGGCGGAACGGATTTGTTGCAAGCCCTCACCCCCGCGCGGTCAACTGTACTCTCGAAGCCACTCGAATCATTGCACAAGCTGCCGGTTCCGCCGGGGCGCCGGATGGTCTGATTGCATGCATGTCAGTTCCTTCCATTGAAGGCACAAACGAGCTGATGAAGCATAAGAAAACAGCCGTTATTCTCGCCACAGGTTCCAACCCGATGGTGCGCGCCGCCTACAGCTCGGGAAAACCTGCCTATGGCGTCGGTTCCGGAAACGTCCCCGCGTTTATCGAGCGGACGGCAAACGTGAAGAAAGCCGTTGCGGACATTCTTTCGGGAAAAATGTTCGACTGGGGTGTGCTGTGTTCGACGGAATCAGCCGCCATCGTCGATGAACCGATCAAACGGATGGTCGTGGAGGAATTCAAGAAACGCGGGGCGTATTTTTGTTCACCCGAAGAAAAAGACCGCTTGAGCCGCACGATGTTCGACCACCGGGGCGCCATCAATCCTGGTATCGTCGGAAAGCCGCCTTCGTTTATCGCACAAAAGGCTGGCTTCGATGTTCCGAGCGATACTCCTTGTCTCGTTGCGGAATTACCGGCCGTGGGGAGAGAATATCCGCTTTCACGTGAGAAACTGTCTCCGGTTCTTTCCATGTTTACAGTGAACGGCTATCGGGAGGGCTGCGAAAAATCCATCGAGTTGTTGGAATTTGGCGGAATCGGCCACACTATGGTTATCCATTGTACGGACCCAGAGATTGTGCTGAAATTTGGACTCGAGAAACCAGCATTTCGCGTTCTTGTCAATACTCAGGCGGCTCTCGGCGCGGTAGGCTACACAAACGAGCTCTTGCCTTCCATGACGCTTGGCCCG
>CAYNRS010000422.1:0-2827 GCA_964399565.1 uncultured Ignavibacteriaceae bacterium | reverse complement strand
GCCTGTCTGCCGACAGGCAGGTTCCTTCGCAACTTGTTGCAGTTTTGAGAGAGCGCAACTTGTAGCTGCTTGTTGTGAGGGAGTTCCGCTCCCGAACAACAATAAAATGACGAAAGCGATGTTTCAATTGGCAAAAAGGAAACCATCGATGAACTCTCATCGAGGAATGCTCGATACCAAGACACTTCAGCGCTTCGCGAAAGAAGACAAGATCGAAACGGTCCTTGTCGTGTTCCCCGACATGTACGGGCGTCTCTTGGGAAAACGCGTCGTGGCGCGTTTTTTCCTGGATAAGGTGCTGCACGATGGCATCCATGCGTGCGACTATTTGCTGGCGAGCGATATGGAAATGACCCCCGTACCCGGGTATAAATTCACCAGCTGGGAAACGGGCTATGGCGACTTTCGCCTCAAACCCGACATGAAGACCCTTCGCCTTGCGTCCTGGCTTGAGAAAACCGCCGTCGTCCTGTGCGACACCTATGAAGAAGAAAAAGACGAACTCGTGGCGGTGGCCCCTCGAACAATCCTGAAAACGAAGATGCAAGAAGCACGGCGGGCAGGATTCCTTCCCATGGGCGCCAGCGAGCTTGAGTTTTTCCTGTTTAATGATTCGTACGAAGTCGCTGCGCGCAAGCAGTATATCAATCTTCATCCCGCCGGACAGTACATCGAAGACTATAACATCCTGCAGGGAACAAAAGAAGAACAAATCGTTGGAGCGATCAGACATCACCTTGAGCGCTCCGGCGTTCCGGTGGAAAACTCAAAGGGCGAATGGGGACCGGGACAGCAGGAGATGAACCTTGCGTTCACAGATTTCCTTGAAATGTGCGACCGGCACGTTCTTTTTAAACACGCGGCGAAAGAGATCGCGTGGCAACAAGGACGGTCTCTGACGTTCATGGCAAAGTGGAACTCGGCTCATGCGGGTTCCAGTATGCACATTCACGCAAGTCTTTGGAATGAAGACGGAACGCGGGCATTGTTTGACGGAAGCGAAAGCCTTGGCTCCATGCGCGTTTCACCAACCTTTCGCTGGTTTCTGGGCGGCTGGATGGGTCATCTCCGCGAGATATTTCCTTTCTTTGCTCCCTATCCTTCCTCCTACAAACGGTATGTCGCCGGGTCTTTTGCACCGACGGCAATTGCATGGAGCTACGATAACCGCACCGCGGGGTTCCGGGTCATCGGCGAGGGGCCATCGTTGCGTGTTGAATGCCGAACTCCGGGAGCCGACGCAAACCCTTATCTCGCATTCGCCGCCACACTCGCCGCCGGACTGGACGGGATCGCGAAAAAAACGGAGCCGCCGCCCATGTTTCAAGGAGACGTGTATAAAGCGCGGGAGCTTCCGCAGATCCCAAAGACCCTTCATGAGGCTGTTCACAGCATGGAACAAAGCTCATGGGCGCGCACGACCTTTGGAGACGACGTGATCAGCCACTACTTGCATTTCTTTAGAACAGAGCAGCAGAAATTCAATGAAGCCGTGACGACGTGGGAACTGGCTCGCTATTTCGAACGCGCTTGACTATCTTTCGCTGGTCGTGGACACCCAGCTTCCCGTCATCGGCATTACGACATACGGCACGAATGATTTGGGTCAGTTTTACCTGCCTAGAGCATACGTGGACTGTGTCCGGTCGGCAGGCGGATTTCCCGTTCTCCTTCCACCGGGTGAAACCCCGGTTCACAATGCACTTGAGGTCGTCGATGGGCTCATTTTTTCCGGAGGAGGCGACATCGATCCTTCAAGGTATAATGGAAAACCTCATTCTTCGATCGAGCGAGTTAATACAGAGCGAGACTCGTTTGAAATTTCTCTTGCGAAACTCGTCTTCCCTTCAGCTACACCGGTGTTGGGGATTTGTCGAGGAATGCAGCTTCTGAGTGTCGCGTCCGGCGGCGATTTAATCCAGAACATCCCCGATATCACGCCTCCGGGCATTCTTCATCGTGGCGAGGACCGTACTCCGGCTCAACATTTTGTTCACATTGAGAAGAAAAGTCGGCTAGAAGAAATACTCGGCACGAACGAAACCCCGGTTCAGTCTTCGCATCATCAGGGCCTGAACACTATTCCTCGCGATTGGAGCATCGCGGCTCATTCGCCCGACGGTCTTGTGGAAGCGATCGAACACGGCAGCCACGCCTGGATGACGGCAGTTCTCTGGCATCCGGAACTTTCCCCGGACGATGAACGGCAGAAAAAGCTTTTTCACGCATTCGTTGAAGCCGCCCGAAAAAACCAACTAAGAAGATCAATCGATGTCTCGGGGGAGTAGCTACCGTCATGAACAGGAGGTCAATAAGTCAACGGTTTCTTCCGTATAATCCTCGACTCACATTAGTAGCACGAATGTTGAGGAAGAACATGACCTTGTCCGAGATTCTTGTTTGGAATAAGCTGAAGAACAAACAAATGATGGGATACGATTTTCATCGTCAGAGACCGATTGGCCAGTACATCGTCGATTTTTTCTGTCCGAGATTGGCGCTCGTTGCGGAAATAGATAGGGGGACTGGGAAAAAACTTGGGACGTCAGAAAAACTAGCCCATTACATCCCCTCTCGTGAGTTGGGTTTGTGCGGTGAGAGGGGGGAAGAAAAAGGGTGTGAAATACGAAAAGCCCGAGTTAGAGAATTGAAAAAATCACTCCTTGCAAAGACGAATCTGGGAGGACGTTCATGCGCTTGGCAGATAAAGTTGCACTCATAACCGGAGCCGGAAGCGGGATCGGGCGTGAATCAGCATTGCGCTTTTCCAGAGAAGGTGCAAAAGTGGTTGTCGTCGACGTTTCCGGACAAGGAGGGAATGAAACAG
>CAYNRS010000421.1:0-2831 GCA_964399565.1 uncultured Ignavibacteriaceae bacterium | reverse complement strand
GGCGGAAGCAGAGTGCCGTTCCGTGAGAAAATCGGTTATGCGGTCGGCGACACAGCATCGAACCTGTTTTTCCAGACGTTCATACTGTTTCTCCTGTATTTTTACACCGATGTGTATGGCTTGCCCGCCGCGACAGTAGGAACCCTGTTTTTGGTGACGAGAATATGGGACGCGGTGAATGACCCCATTATGGGCACCATCGCGGACCGAACGAGCACTCGATGGGGGAAATTTCGGCCTTACATTCTGTTCATGGCTCTCCCATTCGGCATCATGGGGGTACTCACGTTCACGACTCCGGATTTTGATGCAACGGGAAAACTCATCTACGCGTACATCACCTATAATTTGTTGATGATGATGTATACAGCGGTGAATGTGCCCTACTCGGCGCTGATGGGTGTGATCACGCCCAACTCGCTGGAGAGGACCGAGATCTCATCTTTCCGATTTGTTGCCGCGTTTGTGGGTGGGTTTATCGTGCAAGGATCTACAATCTCTCTGGTGAAGTATTTTGGGAATGGAAATGATGCTCTTGGCTGGCAGTGGGCGATGGGATGTCTCGCGGGATTGGCGTTCGTACTCTTTGTTGTGACATTTGCCACGACCAAGGAAAGGGTGGTTCCGCCAAAGGAACAAAAAGCCGAATTGAAGCGAGACCTGAACGATCTGTTCACGAACAGGCCCTGGCTCTTGATAGCTGGAGCGACGGTTTTTCAATTGGTTTTTATCGTCATGCGAAACTCGTCTGTGGTGTACTACTTCAAATATTACGTCAAGGACCAGCAACTCAATCTTTTTGGAAGTGTGATTGACCTTTCTTTTGAGGGTTTTACTTCGTCGTTCATGCTCACGGGAAGTATTGTCACCATTCTGGGCGCGATTCTTTCAAAGTGGTTTACAAAGGTTTTTGATAAAAAGAGGACGTATGCAGGATTTTTGATTGTGAGTGCTGTTACCGGAGCTCTTTTCTATTTCCTTGAGCCTCACAATGTGATTCTTATTTATGCCCTGAATCTTGTTTTTTCTTTTGCCCTTGGTCCCGTTTCAGTGCTGCAATGGGCGATGTACACAGATACAGCTGACTATTCAGAATGGAAGAATGGGCGACGTGCCACCGGCCTGCTTATGGCGGCATCCTTGTTTGCGCTGAAACTTGGGTTAACTCTTGGCGGAGCGATCGTTGGATGGCTCCTCGCCTATTATGGATTTGTTGCGAATCAAGCCCAATCGGCGGAGACGATGCAGGGAATTATCTTGCTTATGAGTTTCTATCCGGCAGTTGCCGGGGTACTTGGAGGAGCGTTGATGATGCTCTATCCTCTCGACAACAAATCGATGCTTCAGATAGAGCAGGAATTGACTGCCCGGCGTGGCGGATGACTTCCTTGGGTATGTTGCAAGAATAGAGAAACAGGAGTACACCGGGAATCCGAGAAACGCGGGGGAGACTTTGAAAGAGGTTTCCCCCTTTTTCATTCATGTCCAGACTTTGCTATGCACTTTCTCCTTTCGCAAACCAACAATGAAAACTAGCGGTTGCCTGTTTTTTTCGCTGATTGTACAGTTCGTGGTTGCGTTAACTTGCTTTGCCACAGACCGCCCACCGTATATTGTCACGACGAAAGAGAAAGATGCATTCGCGCTTTCAGCGAAAGGAACCTCCGTACCGTTGTGCCTAAGCTCGAAGGACTACGCTGGCATTCTGCGCGTTGCGCGTCACCTCCAAACAGACATTGGAAACGTGACTGGTGTCTCGCCTCTTGTTTTTGTCGACTCCATACCAGCCGGGAAGGAAGTGTTGTTGATTGGAACCTTAGGACGCCATCCGCAAATCGATGAGCTGGTGAAAGCGGGGAAACTCAGTGTCCAGGGAATTGCTGCCAAGTGGGAGACTTTTCTTATTCAAACCGTCGATAACCCATTTCCTCATTGTGAGCGGGCACTTGTCATCGCAGGGAGTGACAAACGGGGAACCATCTATGGGATGTACGACCTCTCGTCGAACATCGGTGTCTCTCCGTGGTACTGGTGGGCGGATGTTCCTGTCCGCAAACGTCAAAATCTGTATGTCCGTCCCGGACGTTACTCGCATGGTGAGCCCGCAGTGAAATACAGGGGGATTTTCATCAACGATGAGGCTCCGGCTCTGTCCGGCTGGGCCCACGAAAAATTTGGAGGGTTCAATCACAAATTCTATCAACACGTGTTTGAACTCATACTCAGGTTGAAAGGCAATTTCTTGTGGCCTGCGATGTGGGGACGTGCATTTTATGACGATGATCCGGAGAATCCAAAACTGGCAGATGAGTATGGAGTCGTCATCGGCACGTCGCACCATGAACCGATGATGCGCGCTCACGATGAATGGAGACGATACGGAAAAGGTGGCGCCTGGAATTATGAAAAAAATGACAGCTCTCTGCGGGAGTTTTGGTCTGAAGGAATTAAGAGAATGCGTTCCTACGAGAGTATCGTGACGCTTGCTATGCGGGGAGACGGCGACGAGGCGATGAGTGAAGCCACGAATGTTGCTCTCTTGCAACGCATCGTGAACGATCAACGCCAGATTCTTGGTGAGGTCACCGGAAAAGATGTTGCAACGATTCCTCAGGTATGGGCATTGTACAAAGAAGTCCAGGACTATTATGATAAAGGAATGCGAGTCCCGGATGATGTCACGGTATTGCTCTGTGACGATAATTGGGGAAACATCCGCAAACTACCTAAGTTGAACGATCCACCGCGCAGAGGCGGATACGGCATCTACTATCATTACGATTACGTCGGCGGTCCCAGAAACTATAAGTGGCTGAACACAAATCAGGTAG
>CAYNRS010000420.1:0-2832 GCA_964399565.1 uncultured Ignavibacteriaceae bacterium | reverse complement strand
AGGAGAACAAAAAACACGACCAAAGGGAATTGAAACCACTGGCAAAGACTGAGAAGAAACCATGGCACACGAAACTCTTACTCGACCAACGTCAAAATTCAGATTCGACGAAGAAGTGAGCCCAAAAACACCGCAAACAATGACTGTGTCAAGGAGAGCTCAAGAGATGCAGGCATCTCCATTGCGAAAACTGGCTGCCCTCGCAGAAGCTCGGAAGAAACAGGGCGTGAAGGTATATCATTTGAATATTGGCCAGCCAGACCTTCCAACAGCCCCGGCAGTTTTCGAGGCGATCAAGAACTTCAATCAGCCTACGATTGCGTATGCACCTTCCAACGGCATACCGATGGCCCTTTCGGCATGGCGCAACTATTTCAAACATAACGGACTTCAGTTTGAAGAAAACGAGATGATTGTAACAGCGGGAGGTTCAGAGGCAATTACCTTTGCAATGTGCACAGTGTGCGATGCAAACGATGAAATCATAGTATTCGAGCCTTTCTACACGAATTACAACGGGTTTGCAACACTTGCGAATGTGAAGCTTCGCGCAGTCCCGCTTTCTATTTCCGACGGTTTTCACTTGCCTCCAGAAGAGAAAATTGAGGCTTACATAACATCGCGGACTCGAGCGATCCTCATTTGCAGTCCCTCAAACCCCACGGGAACGATCTATTCGCGGAATGAACTTGAATGCCTCGTTCGATTGGCGAAGAAACACAACTTGTTTCTGATGTCAGACGAAGTGTACCGGGAATTTTCATACGATGCCGAGTCAATAAGCGTCGCAAGCTTCCCCGAAATCGCGGATCGTGCGATCCTTCTCGATAGCTGTTCCAAACGATTTAACGTGTGCGGTGCAAGAATAGGAGTCATTGCTAGTCACAACAAGGATGTCATACAGACGGCGTTGAAATTTGGAATGGCTCGGCTTTCCGTCGCCACACTCGAGCAAGTCGCTGTTTCGCCCTTGCTGAATTCTCCGGACCCCTACACAAAACCGCTTGTCGAGGAGTTCCGCAAACGGCGAGATGTCGTGTATGATGGGTTGAAGGCCATCCCTGGTGTCACATTCTACAGACCGGAGGGAGCTTTTTACATTATCATCGGCCTGCCCGTGAATGATTCAGAGCATTTCGCAAAATGGCTTATTGAAGAATTTCAGTTTAACGATGAGACTGTCCTTCTGGCGCCGGCTCAGGGATTCTACGCCTCTCCGAACAAAGGAGTCAACGAAGTTCGACTCGCCTTCATGCTCAAGGTTGAGGATTTGAAGAAATCGCTTGATATTATCACGCGGGGACTCGAACAGTACAAACAGATTAAACGGCCCTGAGAATATTTTACCATTTTGGATATGCCAAAGGCGAAGATCACACTTGACGGGAAGGAATACGAGGTCGATGCTCGGCTGAGCGTCATCGAGGCCGCGAGAGAGCAGGGGATCAAAATTCCGCATTTCTGCTGGCATCCGAAGCTTTCTGTTGCCGGTAATTGCCGCATGTGTCTTGTCGAAATCGAGAAAATGCCGAAACTCGCGATCGCCTGCGCGACGCAGGTCTCTGACGGGATGGTTGTAAAGACACAAAGCGAGCGAGTGCAGAAAGCGCGGAACGCGGTGATGGAATTTCTGCTTATCAATCACCCTCTCGATTGTCCGATTTGCGATGAAGCCGGAGAATGCAAACTGCAGGATTACACCTACAAGTACAGTGTCGGATACAGCAGGTTCAATGAAGACAAAGTGCATAAACCGAAGCGCCTACAACTTGGACCGAACGTTGTGCTTGACGTTGAACGCTGTATTATGTGTTCCCGCTGCGTGAGATTTTCGGATGAGATTGCCAAACAGCCCGTTTTGACGTTTACCGAGCGCGGTGACCATGTTGTCCTGACAACCTTCCCAGGAACTCAGTTAGACAATCCTTATTCGATGAATGTTATTGAACTATGTCCCGTGGGGGCTCTCACAAGTGCGGATTTTCGTTTCAGGGCGCGCGTGTGGGAAATGTCCTCGACAGAAACCATCTGTACTGGGTGTTCCCGCGGCTGCAATATCAATATGTGGGTTCGCAATAACGAGATTCTGCGACTCACTCCCCGGCGAAACGATGAAGTGAACTCATACTGGATGTGCGACTATGGACGGCTACGCACGTTCAAACATGTGAACAGTGAAACCCGGCTCAACGGGCCGCTTATTCGCAAGGAAGGCGTGCTCACGTCAGTTGGGTGGGACGAAGCAATTGCAAAAGCAGTTGCCGAATTGCGCCTGTTTAAAAGAGGTGAAATTGCCGGGATCGGGTCTGCGTTCGCAACAAACGAAGACAACTATGCCTTCCAAAAGTTCATGAAGGACATGATCGGAACCAGGAATGTCGACTTCGCTCGTTATGTGAACGAGAAAGATGAGGACGAATTCCTCCTTCGAGCTGATAAGACTCCAAATAGGCGAGGGGCGGAAGAGGTTGGCGTAAAACCCGGCGAGGGCGGAATGGATTTCGACGGAATCATTTCCGGGATCAAGAGCGGCGCAATCAAGGCGCTGTATGTTCTCGACGACAACATCTTTGCAAAACCTGAACTTGCATCGACGTTGCCCAACCTTGAGCTTCTCATTGTCCACTCGTCAACCCAGAATGAAACAACCGCACTTGCAGACATCGTCTTTTCCTGTTCAACGTATGCGGAAATGCACGGAACATTCACAAACTTTCAGGGAAGAGTTCAACGGATCCGTCCCGGAGTTGCCAGCCTTGAGCAGGATCGTTCGCTCGACGGTTTCTCGATGAGTCGTTGGGACAAGTTCGCTTCGCACAACGACAGATGGGG
>CAYNRS010000419.1:0-2834 GCA_964399565.1 uncultured Ignavibacteriaceae bacterium | reverse complement strand
GCTCCCAATACGTTCGACGACCCGGCCGGCAAAATCGTGACCGTGCCAAGAGGAGCGACCTTCCGGGCTGTCGTTGACTCTCTGAACTCAAGCGGCGTGATTCGAAGCAAATGGATCTTCAAAACCGCGGGCCGGTTTCTCGGAAAGACGAAAACAATCAAAGTAGGCAAATACCTTTTCCAGTCCGGCCTCTCGAATGCAGAAATCCTCAACGACCTTGCGGAAGGGAAATCCCGGATGATTCATTCCGTGGCCGTTCCCGAGGGATGGCGAATGGTGTTTATTGCGCGGCGACTCAAAAATGATCTTGGGATTGACTCAGCACGATTTATGCGAATCTGTCGCGACTCTGCTTTCGTGAGGAGCCTCGGCTTCGAAGCGGGCACACTGGAAGGATACTTGCTGCCGGAGACGTACAATTTCTATTGGCAGACCGACGAGCTGGAAATCGTGGAAAGAATAGTCGCCGCCTTCAAACAATTTTATGTCGACAGTCTTGTCAGGAAACAGGAAGATTTGAAAATGTCGTTGAATGAAGTCCTTGCGCTGGCTTCCATTGTAGAGGGGGAATCGGGAATCGATGAAGAGAGGCCGATTATTGCCGGCGTTTACTGGAACAGGTTGAGAAAGAGAATGAAACTTGAGGCCGACCCTACGATTCAATACGTCCTCCCGGATGGACCGAGAAGGTTGCTCAATCGCGACCTCAAATTCGATTCGCCATACAACACGTACCTATACTACGGACTTCCCCCGGGGCCGATCAACAACCCAGGGAAAAAATCCATTCTTGCGACACTGTACCCTGAAAGGCACGATTATCTCTTTTTCGTTGCCACGGGAGTTGGGGGGCATCGGTTTTCGAGAACCTATATCGATCACCAAAGAGCTGTTCGAGTCTATCGAAAAGCACGAAGGGAAATTGCACGGAACATGAAATTGAGTAATGGTTTGACGAATCCTCGTTGATGAATCATCCAGTCTGTTTTTGGGCTTTGATGTTCAAAAAGCCAGTTGGCTTCTCTGCCGTCCTTTTTCGATCGTTATTCTTCATTCTTTATTCGACATTCATTCTTTCCTGCGCGCATCAAATGTCTCCTCAGGGAGGCCCGCCCGACACCGAACCGCCGCGGATCGTCTCTTCGTATCCTGCTCCCTACACGCTTCGCTACACGGACAACAGGATCGCACTGGAATTCGATGAATACGTAAACCAGCGTTCCGTGGAGGAGTCTATCTTTATTTCGCCGCACGTCGGTGAGCTCGAATTCGATTGGACAGGAACAGAGGTTGAAATCAGTTTCAGCGAAAGTCTCCGAAAGAACACAACGTACGTTGTTACTGTTGGCACGGATGCTGTGGATATCAGGAATAACAACAGGATGGCCCAGGCCTTCACGCTTGCATTTTCCACGGGCGATGCGATTGACCGCGGAGCAATTCAAGGGAGAGTCTTTGCAGGAAAGCACGGAGATCCTTCACCCGAGGGAGTTATGATTTTTGTCTATTTGATCGATAACCTGAACCCGGACACGCTCAATCCGCGGACCCTCAAGCCCGACTACATCAGTCAGACTGGCTCCGGCGGAGACTTTTTCTTGCGACATCTCTCGTTTGGCTCCTATCGTGTCTTTGCCATCAAAGACGAATACCGCAACCTTGTGTATGACCCCGAAGTCGATGAATACGGCATCCCGTTTCGCGACATCCGGTTGACGCCGGAAGATACGCTCACATCGGGGATTTTCATGAGGCTGGCCAAGGAGGACACAACAAAACCGCGACTGATCAAGGCTGTTGCGAGGGATCGAAACCATGTGCTCATCGAGTTTTCCGAACTCCTGGATACCAGCTCGGTTTCTGCAAGAAGTTTTTCTATCGCCGATACTTTTTACATCAAGCAACTTGACATACGAAGTTTTTTTCCAACTCCCGGGAAATCGTCGTCCATGACTCTTGTGACTTCCCACCAGGATTCAACATTGAGATATCGACTCACTGTTTCACAGGGAGAAGATCTTGCGGGCAATCCCATAAACCCGTTGGCGAGCTCCCTGGGCTTCGACGGTTCCGGATTGGAAGACACGGTTGGTTTGCGCATGTGGGGGTGGAGCGCCGAAGACACTTCACTCGGAGTTGCTCTCGACCCGGAGATTTTCATATTCCTGACCGAAGCAGCTCAAAGAACTAATGACCCTGACATTATCCAATTAAAAGACAGCACGGGGAAGCTCATCTCCCTTGATACACAATGGATGAACGACGCGATTGCGCGTGTTGCGCCGAGGGACAAATTGCTGGGATTGATGGCTTATGAACTCAGAATTGACCTGCCCAAACTAAAGGCCTGGAACGGTCTGCTGTCACGTGACACTGTCAAAACGATTCAGTTGAGAACCGTTGACGTAGATGAACTCAGCGCCATAGAGGGTGTCATTGTGGATAAGAAGGTCGAGGAAAAAGGAAACCTCGTAGTAATAGCTGAGTCAGTCGGCGGCCGAGAGCAGAGAGCATACTCGGTGACGCTGAATAAGGCGGGAGTGTTCATGCTTCCTGAGATTCGCGGCGGGAGGTACACGCTAAGAGCGTTCCGTGATTCGGATATGAATGAAAGCTATGATCCAGGAAAGCCGTTTCCCTTCATGAAATCAGAACGATTCAATGTATATGCTGACACGTTGAAACTGAGAGCGCGGTGGCCAATAGAGGGTTTAGGTTTAGAATTGAAGTGATTCACAGTGATGAAGCGAGGAATGCAGCGTTGTTTGCATCTCAGGCCTTTTTTCGGTAAAATTCTTCACCATGATTGAGCAATATTATCCGATTTTTGTCAT
>CAYNRS010000418.1:0-2836 GCA_964399565.1 uncultured Ignavibacteriaceae bacterium | reverse complement strand
TCTTCCCGCGTCATCCTCTGGCTTCCGTACCACCCGTCCTTGAACGCTTCAGGGTCCTGTATACCATCTTTTGAAATCTGAAACGCGTTCTTCACATCCTCAACGGACGACGGCTTCCCCCGGTGATCTTGACGCGTGACGGCGGCATAGATTCCGTACAAAGGATTCGGATGTTCCACGGGAAAATCGGACCCTCCCGGTATAAGGACTCCGGTTTCCAGAAGCGACCGCCAGGCATAGCCACCACGCACGCGCTTCGCACCAAGTCTTGCTTCGGCCCAATACATGTCAGAGGTACAATGCGTCGGCTGCATGCTTGGGATTACTCCAAGCGCCTTGAAACGAGGGATGTCTTCAGGGGCCAGGACTTGCGCGTGTTCGATGCGGAGCCGGTGATCGGCCACAGGTTGAGCTTTTAAGGCATCTTCATAAACGTTCAACGCAATGTTGTTTCCACGATCCCCGATGGCATGTACACAGACCTGAAATCCATTCTTCAGGGCTGCATCGACCGCATTGCGAATGTTCATTTCAGAAGTGACTGTCAGCCCTCTGTTGCCCGGGTCATCGCTATACGGCTCGATCAACGCGGCTCCTCGAGAACCCAGGGCGCCGTCAACGTAGAGCTTGACTGCTTTTACCGTCAGTCGATTTTCCCCGTATCCAAGGAGCGGACCGCTTTTGACATATTGTTCCCACGTTGGGCTGTTTCCGTCGATCACGGCGTACACGCGCAACGGAAACTTGTGCATATCGCAGGCTTTCTTGTACAATTCAATGTCGGAAGAATCGACACCCATATCCTGAACGCCTGTTATGCCATACTGCAGACATTCGTCAACAGCCAACGAAAGCGCATCAACAGATTCTTTTCTCGACAACGGCGGCAGATGCTTCGCCACAAGCTCCATGGCGGCGTCGACAAAAACTCCTGTTGGATTGCCGTTCGCATCTCGAATGATTTTTCCCCCCGGCGGATCTTGCGTCCTTCTCGTTATCCCTGCTCTTCTGAGAGCTTCCCTGTTCACCCAACATGCGTGACCGTCCACGCGCGTCAAAAAAACGGGGTTGTCTGGCGAAACTTTGTCAAGCGATCCGTGGGTCGGGAAGTTCTTTGACGGCCAGAGGTTTTGGTCCCATCCCCTGCCCCTGACCCATTGGCCTTTTTGCAGGACGCCAACACGGGATTTCACCCGGGCGGCGGCCTCGGATTCCGAGGAAACGTTAATGAGGTCGACAGTCATGCGAGCGATTCCGAGCGAGAGAAGATGCGCATGAGCGTCAATGAATCCCGGCAGCACAGTCTTGCCCCGCAAATCAACAGTGAGGTTTTGCTTAAACCTTCTTTCCAAAGAACTACGCGAGCCAACGCCAACGATTCTGTCGCCCTTTACCGCAATGGCCTCGGCGACATCGTCGTCCTCATTTACCGTGTACACCGTTGCATGAACGAACAACGTATCGGCTTCTTGCGGGAAAAAGAAATACCAGACAACGGAAATGATGATGAAAATGACTGAAACAAAAAGGAGTATTCTGAGAAATCTGCCCATGAGCTAATCCACGAGTTTCTTGAATCCACGTTTCGACAAATCCCAATACAGCACGCCAGCCGCAGCGAAGCCACCCACGATGAACATGACACCAAACCCTACGTCGCCAAGGATAAACTTGCCGATTCCAAAAAGCATTGCGTACACCAGGACAATACCCGCAACCCAGTCGACAAATAATCTTAGATACCCTGAATCGCCCTGGATTTCGGGCAGAAGTTTTGCCATTGGACGCCATCCGATTCCACCCGGATGAACCCTTTTGTAAAAGTTCTTGAGAGTTACTTCGCTTGTAGGTTTTGTCAGGAACGTTACAACGATCCACACCACAGTGGTCACACCAACAATGTAAAACAACGAGACAGGAAACTCGATGGCCTGAGACTTGATAATGGCATAGACGAGCAGCGGCGTGACCATTGCGGCGATTTCACTCCATGCATTCACACGCCACCAGAACCAACGAAGGATCAACACCAAACCGAGCCCTGCTCCCGCTTCGATAATGAACGCCCACGCACCGGAAATCGTGTCAAGAATAAGAGTAATAATAATCGAACAGCCCATCACAACGATCGTTGTGACCCTGGAAACCAGGACGAGGTTCTTCTCTTCGCTTTCCGGCCTGATAAACCTCTTGTAAAAATCATTGATGACATATGAGGTTCCCCAGTTCAGCTGAGTTGCGATTGTTGACATATATGCTGCAAAGAAAGACGCTACGAGCATTCCCTTCAGCCCTGCGGGGAGAAAGTCCCTCATTGCATACACATACCCGAGCTTTTTGTCGGCGGGACCTAATTCGGGGTAAAGAACCAGCGTTGCAAGCCCAACCAATATCCACGGCCACGGCCGGATGCAATAATGGGCAATGGTGAACCAGAGTGTTGCAAAGAGCGAGTGTTTTTCATCTTTCGCCGACATCATTCTCTGAGCAATGTATCCACCACCCCCCGGCTCCGCTCCGGGATACCACGCCGACCACCATTGGACTCCAACAAAGGCAAGAAAAGCGGCGACCGTAATAGCCAACGCACCCCCAACACTTTGTGATGGCCCTTCCCCGCCTATGGTTGGAAGGAGCTGCAAAGTCCACGACGGCAATTTTTCCGTCAAGCCGGAGATTCCACCGATTTGCGGAAGGCCCAGAACAACGAAAGCAAGTACGATCGTGCCCGTCATTGCAAGTACGAATTGAAATGCATCGGTTACAGCAACACCCCACATGCCGGAAAGTGCCGAGTAAACCGCCGTGAGAATGAGGGCCAACGACACATAGAGAA
>CAYNRS010000417.1:0-2843 GCA_964399565.1 uncultured Ignavibacteriaceae bacterium | reverse complement strand
CATTCTTTCACTTCGGAGGACTTATGTATTTCAAAACCATCCTCACTTTTTTCTGCTTCTTCCTTCTGAGCTGCCAGAAAGGAGACTATCGCGAGGTCAAGCATTATACCATCGAACAATTCATGAACACGGAAGCCATCGGCGGCGCATCCTTTTCAAACGATGAAAGACTGATACTGTACTCCAGTAAGAAGTCTGGTATCTATAACGCCTACACGGTGCCCGTGGAAGGCGGGCCCCCTACACAGTTGACCGATTCAAAGACCAATTCCATCTTTGCCGTTTCATTTTTTCCGAAAGACAACAGGGTTCTCTACCGCAGCGACCAGGGCGGTAATGAAATTCACCATATCTACGTCCGCAACGAAGATGGTTCGACAAAAGACCTGACGCCAGGCGAGAAGTCCCGTTCGTTGTTTTACGGCTGGAGCCACGATGAAAAGAGCTTCTTCTACGGATCCAACAAGCGAAACCCGAAGTTCATTGATGTGTATGAGATGGAAATCGTCTCGTTCGCTTCCAAGATGATCTACCAGAACGATGAGGGGATTGACCTCCAATCCATTTCAGACGACAAAAGATACTTTGCGCTCACAAAAACAATCACCACGAATAACAACGAGATGTATTTGTATGACAACCAAACCAAGAAGCTCGCGCATTTGACGAAGCATGAAGGAGATGTTTCCTACTCGCCTGCTACCTTCGCCGCCGACTCTAAAAGCCTGTATTACCTTACTGACGAAGGAAGTGAGTTCACCTACTTGAAACGTTACGATATGGCATCGGGGGCTTCAGAAAAAATCGAGGACGCGCCGTGGGATATTAGCTTTGCGGACCTTTCCTGGAATGGAAAATACCGGGTTGTTGGCGTGAACAACGATGCCAGGACGGAGATCAAAATCTACGACCAGTCGTCGGGCAAGAGGATTGACCTTCCAAAACTCCCGGCGGCCGACATCACATCCGTTACTATCTCGAAATCAGAGAAACTGATGACGTTTTACCTCAACGGATCGCGGTCGCCGAACAACCTGTATGTGTATAATTTCGAGCAGAAACAATACAAGGCCCTGACGAACACCATGAATCCTGAAATAGCTCAGGACGACCTTGTCGATGCGCAGGTTGTCCGGTTCAAGTCATTTGACGGTGTCGAGATTCCGTCAATCTACTACAAGCCGCATCACCTGAAAGCCGGAGAAAAAGCTCCTGCACTCGTGTGGGTCCACGGCGGGCCGGGCGGGCAAACACGCACAGGATATTCCCCTCTCATTCAGTATCTCGTCAATCACGGTTATGTCGTTCTGGGTGTCAACAACCGGGGAAGTTCAGGGTATGGCAAGACATTTTTCAAAATGGATGATCTCAAACACGGCAATGAAGACCTTGGGGATTGTGTGGAATCGAAGAAATTCCTTGCATCGACGGGCGTCGTCGACCCAAACAAGATCGGCATCATCGGTGGCAGTTATGGGGGCTACATGGTGTGTGCCGCGCTTGCTTTCCGCCCGGACGAGTTTGCCGTTGGGGTCGACATTTTCGGCGTAACAAACTGGGTAAGGACGCTCAAGAGTATTCCACCGTGGTGGGAAGCGTTTCGTCAGGCTTTGTACAAAGAGCTCGGGGATCCATTCAAACAAGAGGATTTCTTACGCGCAAAATCACCCCTCTTCCACGGGGACAAAGTGAAAAAGCCGATGATCGTTCTGCAGGGGGCAAACGACCCGCGAGTGCTCAAGGTCGAATCAGATGAAATGGTTGAGGCGATCAGGAAGAACGGCGTGCCTGTTGAATACGTCATCTTCCCCGACGAGGGGCATGGCTTTGTAAAAAGGGAAAACGAAATCAGAGGCTACAAAGCGATTCTGGATTTCCTGGAGAAATACCTGAGGGCAAAAGCCGAGGCCTAAGTCGAAGAGAGAAAACTGACGGTTGCGATCTTATCCAGTTCCGTCGCGACAAAGAATTTTCCCTCCCGTTGCCGTAATTCAGACGTCGCAATTCCGACACTGAGAAAGGGAGTCTGAATCGGCAAGCCGAAGGTATCCGTGTCCGTGCGGTGGCACGTGATGTGGATCTTGTCAAAGAATTTTGAATACGGGGCAAGCCATTGCTCGGTGTTGAGAGCCTGGAGAAAGTCATAGATATTTTGCTTCATCCGGAACGTTCGATCGGCATTGAATTGTGTTTCCGGAGTGACTTCGGGCATGGTCAGTTTGAGCATCAGGAGCTTTTCGGCGGGTCTGATAGCCATTTCTGAGACGTTTGGATAGAAATCATGCGAAGTGCGTTTGACGGCATTCAGCTTGAATGTGTCAACAACTTCAACCGTCTCCCCTTTGTTGAGACGGGACAACTCATCCTGAAAATGCACCGACCGTAGTGGTTTGGCGCGAAGCTGTTCGATTTCTTTCAGTGCCTGTTGCGGGTCGGTATGCGGGATGAATTTCTTCTTTTGTTGCTCCTCCCTGAGTTCTGTTCCTGTTTGCTCCTTGTGAATCTGCCGGATCATGTGTTTATCCAACTCCACAAAAATATCATCCCGTTTCCTTGTGTAATGCTCGAATTTTAATGATGCAAGCAGGAATGGCTGCATGCGCGCATAATCGAGAATTTCCGGATTGTCGATAAGGACTTTCCCGACGATGGAAATGAGGAAGAAGAGCGATCCGACTTCAAAACCCGTCCCCATGTCCGGCCGGTCAAACATTTTTGCAAGCAACTCGCCGATAGCCCACACCGGTCCCGCCAGACTGATGACCGTCATCCAGGCAATGACGCCTCCTACATACGTAAACCATCCCGGCAGGAGCTTCTTTCGCCACATCTCCCTTAGCAGT
>CAYNRS010000416.1:0-2844 GCA_964399565.1 uncultured Ignavibacteriaceae bacterium | reverse complement strand
GACCAGAGGATCTTGTTGATCGGCACGATGAGATCCCAGACCAAGCCAAGTACAATGCCTCCGGCCCCTGCAATAGCGAGAGTTTTCATCACTGCCAATTGATCCTTCCGTGTACGGAGGAAACGCCCAACAAGCACGCCAAAAAGGACAGTGGAGACTCCCGGAATCATGCTCACAATGGTTTCCTTGTCCTCAGGCACTAAGATGAAGCTGTCGAGATATTGCGCAGCATTCATGTCGCGTTCAAACGAACCAGGGCTGACACCCGGCCCGCGAACGGATTCCAGAATCGCCCACCAGACAAAAAGCATTGCCATCGAAATTCCCGCCTGCCACCTTGCGCTGAGAGGGAGAAGGAGGTAAACGACGAAATACAGAACACCAATACGCTGCAAAATCCCGAAATGAAGTACCGGTTCATTTATGGAAGCCGATTTCAGGAAGGCGCCGAGGAGGTACAGGAGCAATGCGCGGCGCGCTGCGACAAGAACACGTCTCCACAACGGAATCCCAAGTTCGAGTTTTCGCGCTTCACTAAAGGGCATGGCTAAGCCAACGGCGAACAGGAAGAACGGGAAAATGAGGTCGGCAAACGTGCATCCGTGCCATTCAGCGTGGAGCAAAAGGCGCGGGACAACATTCGGATCCCATGTACCCGGGTTGTTGACAAGCAGCATGCCGGCGATGGCGAACCCGCGGAATGCGTCGAGAGAGCTCAAACGATTTGACGCTTCATCCTGCATAGGTTACCGAATATAAACGAGTTTCTGTACGTCGTTCCACTCTCCGAGGTCGGCATGGCAAAAGTAAATGCCGCTTTGAAGATTGGAAGCATCAAGTGTAACCTGATGGGTTCCGGCACGTTGAGCACCATTCACCAGTCTTCGTACTTCTCTTCCAAGGATATCGTAGACGATAATTCTCACGAAAGCCTCTTGAGGAAGCTCGAATGTTATCATCGTCGAAGAATTAAAAGGATTGGGGTAGGCTTCGTGAATCCGGAAAGTTTTTGCATTGGTTTCCGGCTCCTGACTCACATCGCTCACGGTAAGGCTGATGAGCGTTGTCGCGGAGTTTCCCGAAGTGTCGGTTACACCAATGCCGGCCGAATGATAGGACGAGATGTCTGACCCGATTGTGGCTCTCCAGGTGAGGTTGCGCCAGAGATCTGCCTTTACTCGCACGAGAGAATCAGTATTCCCCTTGAGGAACACCAAAGGCGCATCCTGCCAGATTGGTTCGTTTGTTGAAATGACGATGATTTTTTCCTCCGGCCGGGACACAATTGACGTTTGAATCTCCGGCGGCGTCGTGTCATTGGTTTTTCGCCACTTCTGCATCGCTCCGGTTGCAGTGGCATATTCAAAAACCACAGCCGGGAAATACTGGGCCGTTCGATGAAGCACAGAATCGACCGCGATAATCTGTTCCGGAAAATCGCTCTCCGCAAGGTGGGACCAGATTGTCAGGACCTGATCCTCCCCGCCCATTGCCCGCAAGAAGGGTGAGGCCAGAGAACTTGTTATCACACTTTTCATGTATATGCACCGCGTTTCCCAGCCGCGAAGGGACCCTTTCGATTGATAATCGTTGCCGGCCGGGTGATACGGAATCCATTCCAATGCTGCGCGGGACCAATCGTAAATGTTGTCGATCGGTTCGGTCGTGTCGTCATGTTTTGCCGGAGCTGCATTCTGCAATCGGTAAGGAATCAGGCTGTCGAGGAGGCATTCCCATTCGTTGTCCATGTAATGCCAACCGCTTCTGAACGAAGCGGGCATAATCTGCGCATCGACGATGAAGTGGCCCACAGTTTGCAGAAAGTCATCGCGGTATTCGCTGAGTGTGGTTGATTGGTTCCAGTGATGAATGCCGTTGCCGTCAGGGTCGTTCCAAATCCAATTGTGGTAATGGAAGGACATCTCATCCCTCACGCGTCTCAAACTTGCACCGTGGTACTTCTGCATCATTTCGAGGTTTGAAATCCAAGGATGAGTGACTTCGGGGTTGGTGTTTTTCGCGACCATGCTGCCTTCGAGCATGAACCAGGTGAAGACGAACGGATTGTTGTTGCTGTCTTTGACTTTGCTCCGAAAGGTGGGGTCCATGACTTGTGCCGCATTTCCCGTCGGGCTCGAAAATAAGCCAAACCGGAGAAAATTCGTTTAATTGTTGACGTTCAATCCGTCCCAGGTATCCGTGTCCGAACATAGAACAACGTAAACCTTTGCCGGACGTGGTAGCGTTGCGCTTGTTGTGATCTGGATATCGTCGACATAAAATGTGCTGGTGTGAGGCAAGTGCTTGTTCCCAATCTGAAGGATAGAGGGGTCATCGACGTATGGCTGAGAAACCGTCCCTTTTACCGTGCCGTCAATAGAAAGTGTGGTCGTACCAATTCCGTCGTACGCTATCTTGAAATTCTGCCATTGACCGATGACATAGCCGTTAGCGACATCGAGGTTCGCGGGATCCCACGTAGACCTACTTTTGAGAACCGTGAACTGAACTTTTCCAGACGGAAGGAAGAAAAGGTAGAATACACTTGCCGAGCCTCTCATGCCCAATGGAATGGCTTCGTCTCCCATGGATGTCACATAGACGTTCAGAGAAATCTCAAAGGGAAGAGATGGCCGATAAATGTTTGAAAATGTTTCGATGGCAGACATGTGGTTCACCGTGGAAATTTTGCATGAGGAGGGCGGCGACAGAGACTGCGTTGAGTCGGTTTTAATCAACGTTTCGTCAAAGAAGCGCTCCCACGGCGGGTTATTTGCCAGATCGCCGTCGTTAAAATGCTCGCGAAAAAGCACAGTTTGCGAGACCAACGGACAGTAGCAAAAC
>CAYNRS010000415.1:0-2856 GCA_964399565.1 uncultured Ignavibacteriaceae bacterium | reverse complement strand
TCGCCTACGGCGATGGTGAGTTATGGAATTGTCTATCATGGTATCGGATGGGGGATCGACTACAAGTCCAGCGGTTCAAGCCGCACTATTTCCTACAACAAGAATCTTCAGCGCACACTGCATGTTGGGGCAACTCTGCGAATTCCGGGTAGTTCATCGCAGCGGCCAAATGTAATCATTGCGATGGCAAGCGAGAGCTTTCTTGGCCGGGGTGAATTTGCGTACAAGGCGGGAGTCGAGGTTCTGCTTGTAGAGTTTTTGGCCGCGAGAATTGGAATTGACACGGAACCCGGCGGTCTGCAAGCCAAAGGAGGGTTGGGCATACTTACCAGATTTGTTCATGTTGACTATGCCATTTCGCCAAGTGGAGCCAGTAAATTCCATGAGCTTTCTGTTTCCGTCCCATGGATGATAAAATGATGAGCAACACCGATACACAAACAAACTCGTTTTTCAACATTTAACGGAGCCGTTGTGGAACGATTCTTCGGGACGGCGAACAGTCCCGCCATGCAGGAAATTTTTCGAACCTTGGAAAAAATCGCTCCGAGCGATTTGAGTTTTGTCATAGTGGGAGAACACGGCACTGGAAAGGAATGGATCGCTCGGACAATTCATCAGATGAGCGGGAGGCATCGTGGCCCGTTTTGGCCCGTCGATTGCTCCTCGTTAATGCCCGAGAACATCGAAAAAGAGATTTTTGGCTACGAAGCCGTCACTCGAGAAGGAATTTCTCTTAACCGAGGGGCATTCGAGGATGCGTCAGGCGGAACCCTTTTGCTCAACGAAATTGAATCCCTCCCTCATGCCATCCAGCTCAAGGTGGCTCGGGCGCTCGAGTATCAGATCATTCGTCGAGCGGGTGAGGAACGCGATGTTCGCATAAATGTCCGCGTCATAGCAACAATGACCGAATCCCCGGATATTCTATTGAAAAAAGGGAGTCTCATGAAGGAAGTCTTCTATAGGTTGAGTCCCATAGTTCTTGAGCTTCCACCTTTGCGGGAACGGCGTGAGGACATCCCAATTTTGATCGAAACGATTCTTACAGACCTTCACTCTCGCAATAACTCCAGCGTTTTGGGGATTACTCCTCAAGCCCTTCACCTGTGTTTGGAGCATGATTGGCCCGGAAACATCCGTAATCTGAGAAATGCAGTTGAATACGCTTCTGTTATGTGCACTGGCAAATTCATTCAGCCAGAGGACCTACCCCGTTATCTTCTTGGAAATTCTTCCTCCAAGAAACACTTGGCTGTGTACGCGGGGAAAAAAAGCTAAAATTCCTCAGTGTTTGGCTCGCAGTCATTGAATGACCTTGTGTTACTGAGACCTAATCAGTCCAGAGCGGTAAAATGCGACGATCTGCTCTCTACAAATCCTCAGGAGACCCTTTGAGAATTATTTGCCGCCTGCTTGTAAATTACCTTTCGTTTCCCTATACTCCATGAGTTCGTTTTCCCCCCATACAACTCCGCTTAAGAAATCAGCCGGAGTGAAGTTGTTGCCATCCATAACCTACTCCCAGGACAGCGCTCAATACTGGAATCCTTTGACAACATTAACTGCTTCACAGACCATTCGAGTGCTGTTGGTTGAAGACGAGAAAAAGCTCGCGCGAGGGATTGAACGCCAACTTAACCGCGCCGGCTATGAAGTGGAGCTCGCATTTACCGGCGAGGCTGCCGATGAGATGCTATCGAACAAAGAGTTTCACTTAGTTATCCTCGACATTACGTTACCGGGAAAGTCCGGGATCGATGTTCTCCATGACCTCCGGTCGCATTCTTACCCAACACCCGTCCTCATCCTCTCGGCGCGAGACCGTATTCAGGACCGCATTCTGGGTTTAGAAACGGGAGCCGACGACTACCTCGTAAAACCTTTCGATTCGAGTGAGTTGCTTGCCCGCATGCAGGCTGTACTACGGCGAGCTGGCGTTTTACGGACATCAATCCTTCAGGCAGACGACCTTGTGATGGATATTGTGAAACGGACAGTCCGGCGTGCGGACAAGATCATCAATCTCACACAAACGGAGTTTTCTCTTCTCGAATTCTTTCTTCGAAACAAAAATACGATTCTCACGCGCAAGCGTATCGCCGAACAGGTGTGGGGATATAAATTCGAAACGGGAACCAATATTGTCGATGTATACATAAGCTACCTTCGCGATGCCATCGACAAAAACTTCCTCACAAAACTCATCGAGACCGTCAGGGGTGAAGGCTTTATCCTCAAAGACTCCTGACCATGAGGAAGCCATCGTTTACCGTACGTGCCATCGTCCTCTACACTGTACTCTCTCTCACGACGGGGCTCCTCATACAGATTGTTCTTACCCAATTGCTCCGTCAGTCGCTCATCCATGAAACCGACAGGAACCTTCTCGAGGAAACTGACAGAACTGCCAATTTTATCCGCCTGCTTAAAGAGCGGAGGCTCTCGAAGAATGAAATCCAGAAGGAACTCAACAACAAGGCGAATTTCAGGAGCAGCTTCGTTGAAATCATCTACGTGGACAGCATACTCCTTTACCGCAATCCGACTTCCGTTCGGTTTTCCAAACAGGATGAAAAGCTCGCATTAAACACTCCAAGGACCATCACCGCTTCTCCATCAAACCAATTCCGCGTTGCCGGACAATCGTTCGACAATTTTGTCGTTTATGTCGCCTTTCCGATGGACCGGATAGATTCAGTCATCGTGGAGAGCTACGCTGATTTTGCGCTTGTGATATTGCTCGCTCTTGCCCTTATGGTCGGGGGGGGAATTCTCATGGTTTATTATTTTGTCCACCCCATTCGCAAACTCAACGTATATATGGATTTCATCGCCAATCATCCGGATAACCAG
>CAYNRS010000414.1:0-2862 GCA_964399565.1 uncultured Ignavibacteriaceae bacterium | reverse complement strand
TAGCGTTTTCCTTAGAAAAGTCAACAACAAAATGCGCGATTTTCCTAAGGTTTTCGGCAATCTCGATGTTTTCTCTAACCTCTTGTTTCGTAAGCAGTTACGAATTCTCCAGGATCATTTGAGGGCACACTCGTGTAATTTCTCATGTTTATCTCCATTCTTCTCAATCAGACTGAAACATTGGAAATCGAGGACGTGCATTCTTGCTCAAAACTGAGAATCGGAGAATCATCAGTTCCTCGCGTCAGAATAACTGTTTCGTTTGAGCGACTGGATTGTGTCCTGTTGTCGATGGCTCAATGTAAATTTGCTTAGTTCTGGAAAAGTCAATCGTCAATCTTTAAGAAGGGAGAGTCATTCAATCCCACTCATTTTTTACGTTTTAGTAACAAAGTGGTCTTGCCTTTCATCATTTAGTTATTTAGGTTAGACTCGATTTCTTCAAGCGTTCTTGATGAACTTCAACCTAAGTTCGCTTCTGCATAAATTTTTCCTGCAATCATTCATTCATCACATTCAAACCAAGGAGTTCATGATGAAACTCTCCGTTAGAGCCTTGTCTATTCTTTACACGGTACTGGTAATCACGTCGAGCTCTATACTTGCCCAAGGAGTCACTACGTCTGCAATTTCCGGTATCGTTACTGACAAATCGGGACAAGGGTTACCCTCAGCGAATGTTGTTGCTACACACACGCCATCGGGAACAGTCTACGGAACCAGCACGCGCTCAGATGGAAGCTATAACCTTCCCAATCTTAGAGTTGGCGGCCCGTATACCCTCACCGTCACGTACGTCGGATATCAAAAACAGGAACAAAGCAACATTCAGTTACAGCTATCGCAAGAATCAAGATTCGATTTCCAACTCGCAGAAGAGGCCGTGCAAGCTGCGGAGGTTGTTGTAACGGGCGAGAGAAACCCAATTCTCAGCGCAGGTAGAACGGGGGCGGCAACATCTGTGACAAAGGAAACAATTGCATCATTGCCGACGATTTCGCGGAGAATTGAGGACATTGCAAGATTGACTCCTCAATACAGTGGCGTGAATTTCGGCTTCACATTTGCCGGACAGGATAACCGGCTAAACAATGTCACTGTTGATGGATCATATTTCAATAACTCATTCGGATTGGCCGGTCAACCCGGCGAAAGAACCAATGTGGCACCGATATCGCTCGATGCTATCGAACAGCTTCAAATAAATGTCGCTCCCTTTGATGTTCGTCAAGGTAATTTTGTGGGCGCGGGAATAAACACCGTCACGAAAAGCGGCACGAACGACTTTTCCGGATCCGTTTATTATCAATATCGACATCAAGGGTTGGTTGGTACAAAGGCCGGCGGATTGGATTTCAATCCGGGCACCTTCAAATATAGTCAAATCGGCCTGAGGCTTGGCGGCCCTGTAATCGAAAACAAACTTTTCTTCTTTACAAGTTTTGAAAACGACGAATTGACTCAGCCGGGCACAACTTTCAGAGCCAACCTTGGAAGTGAAACGGTCGCTGGCAACATCACAAGAGTAACTTCATCCTCGCTTGATAGCCTTGGCACATACGTCAATTCAAACTTCGCCTACAATCCAGGGCCGTATCAGGGTTACGATTTCTTGACGCCCTCTACACGATTCATCTTCAAGTTCGATTATAACCTCGATGAATCGAATAAGATCAGTCTCCGGTACAATCACCTTGATTCAGATACGGATGTTCTCGTATCGAACTCATCGTCGCTGGGATTTGGAACGAGAAGGTCAAACACGAATGGCCTCAATTTCCAGGCTTCAAATTACAAGATTCTAGAAAACATTCGATCGCTGGTCGCAGAATGGAATTCCATTATTGGCGACAATATGTCTAATAGCCTTATTGTCGGTTACAATTTCAGTGACGAAAGCCGTGGCGATGTTGGCAAGCTCTTCCCCATGGTCGATATTCTCCAGGCCGGAACAGTGTACACCACTTTTGGTTCTGAGCCCTTCACACCGAATAATGAGCTCCGCTACAACAGTTTCCAAATTCAAGACAATTTTTCGATTTATGGCCCTGAGCACAATCTTACATTCGGATTCAGTGCCGAGAAGTATAAATCCGAAAATGTGTTTTTTCCCGGAAAGCAAAGTGTCTATGTCTATAGTTCTCTTGCTAATTTCTACACAGACGCGAACGGCTATCTCGCAAATCCTAACAGAACCGGACCAGCTCCTGTTACACTCCGCCGGTTTCAGGTTCGATGGTCAAACATTCCAGGCCAAGAGAAACCAGTCCAACCACTCGAAGTATTCTATGGCGGGGTTTATGCCCAAGATGAATGGCAGGTAGACCCGACGTTAAAGCTCACTTTGGGAATGCGAATCGACATCCCGATTTTTGGAGAAACTGGATATGCCAACTCTAATGCAGATTCGCTTTCGTTCCGGGACGAAACGGGTACAACGGTAAAGTACTCCACAGCAAAACTTCCAGACGCAAATCTTCTCTTCTCACCCCGAGTTGGCTTCAATTGGGATATCATGGGAGACCGTACCACGCAAGTGCGAGGTGGCACAGGAGTGTTTACTGCCCGACCGGCATACGTCTGGATTTCGAATCAGATTGGGAATACAGGTGTCCTCACCGGATTCTTGTCGGTTGACAACACCACTGCCTATCCATTTCATCCCGATCCTAACAAGTATAAACCAGCAACAGTCACAGGGGCGCCTGCCTCGACATACGAGCTGGCTCTCACAGATCCCGAATTTAAGTTCCCACAACTGTGGAGAACAAACTTCGCAGTGGATCAACAGTTACCTTTTGGCCTTATTGCGACGGCAGAGTTCATCTACAATAAGGACGTCAACGGCATTTACTACATCAA
>CAYNRS010000413.1:0-2870 GCA_964399565.1 uncultured Ignavibacteriaceae bacterium | reverse complement strand
AAGTTCTTCGCGTTTCATATGAGCTCTCGCTTGTTTATTCCTGGAGCAGGTTAATTCTTTGAGGCTGAGTCGAATTGAAAGACGCTTTCGATTTTCTCTTTCAACTCATGAGGCGTGAACGGCTTCACCACATAACTGCTCACCTTCGCCTCAAGCGCCTCAACGACATCACTTTCATTGCCGCGCGTGGTGATCATAAGAATCGGCAGACTTGTCGTTTGCGGGTTTGAACGCACGGCTTTTGTGAATTCCAGGCCGTTCATTTCCGGCATATTCCAGTCGGTAATAATGAAATCGATTCTGGCCGACGCGAGCTTGTCGATGGCCTCTTTGCCATGGGAAGCTTCGACGACGTCCGCGAATCCTATGGTTTTGAGTGTGTTGATGATGATTCTCCGTATGGTGATGGAATCGTCAACAACAAGAAATGTTGGTGATGGCATGGTGCATCGTCCTCATGTTATGGTTTAAGAAAGTGAATGAACTTGGTGTATTCTCTGATGTCTTTTGTTTAGGTGTTGAACTCACCCTCTGCCTCCAATATACTATCGGACCGACCCCAAGGATATAGGGAGAGCAGTGATTTCGTCCTCAGAAATTTCCGAGTCACCCGGGAATTTTGAGCAGTTTGGAAACTTCCTGCTGAACCTCTTCAACGCTAAAAGGTTTCTCAAGAAACGAGTGGGCGCCTAAACTTAATCCATGATTCTTGTGACGATCGTCAGTCATCGACGAAAGGATCACAATGGGGAGTTCCTGATATTGGGACGTCTCCCTGAGGGACTTGATAAACTCGAACCCATCCATATCAGGCATGTTCAAATCGGTGATGACGAGGTCGACGGTTTCCTGTGGCATTTTTTCGAGCGCTTCCAGACCGTCCGATGCTGTCATAACACGAAAACCTTTTAACGAGAGAGCAGTTGCGACAAATTTTCTTACTGTGGCTGAATCATCGACAACGAGAATAAGTCGACTCATAGCAAATTCCTTTATTCCTTCCTGTAGGCAATGGTTTTGGGAAAATTCACGACTTTAAATGCAGACGAAATTCCATGAAGGACCTCCGCGTACCCTACAAAGAGATGCCCTCCATGTGCGAGGCTGTTGTAGAGGTCTCCTATCACCTGGATCTTTGACTTGAGGTCGAAGTAAATAAGAACATTACAGCAGAGGATAAAATCAAAGGTTTTCATCGTTTGTACTTCATTCCTGTTAAACAGGTTCAGATGATGGAACATTACAACCTTTTTGACTTCGTCAACCAATTGGTACTTGTCGTCTTCGCGAACAAAGTATTTTTCGAGATACTCTTCGGGCGTGTTCCGAACGGAATACTCCGAGTAGATGCCGCGGCGGGCCTTCGTCAACGCCGAGGGACTGATGTCCGTCCCGATGATTTCCATGCTCAAGCCCGGGTATGCTGGTTTGAGTTTTTCCAGAAACAGTATTGCGAGCGAATAAGGTTCTTCGCCCGAAGAACAGGCTGCACTCCAGATGCGTATGCGCGGCGCCCACCCGTTCTTTCTCGTATCCACAATGCGCGGTATCAATGAAGTTTCCAAAGCGTTGAGCTGGGGCGGGTTTCTGAAGAAAAACGTCTCATTGATCGTGACTGCATCGTGAAGAAACTGCATCTCCCCCTCGCGTTCCTGACCGTACTTTAGAAAGTGAAGGTAGGATTCGAAACCATCGAGGTTGAGCATTTGAACCCGCTTTCCAAGTCGACCTTCAAGGAGGTACTTCTTCTTGTCCTGGAAGAAGATCCCCGTTTTCTGGTAGACAAAGTCGCGGAGATCGCGAAATGTCACGTCACTCAGCGTCAGGTCGTACCTAGTCGGCAGTAATTCTTCAACAACCGATTCTTGCAACACGGGCATCCCCTGTAGAAATCACATTTTTAAAAAGGTTGATTTGAGGCAAAACAAGCGTGCGCAAATTCTCGAACCATTTCGTCTTCGTCATCGACAAACTTTGCCGTGAAATCGTAAACTGTCGGATGGTCGATTCTCGAAACAAGCTCGAGGATATGAAGCCGTTGCCATGGGTCGAGCGACTTAACCATCGTGTCAAGAGTTTGCACAGCTTCGACAGCGTCAATGCTGAAAAGTGAATCAATGATTGCTTCTCTCAACTCATGGTCGGCGGAATCAAATTCTTTCATTATTGCTTCAAACAACTGAGTCTTTGTCTCATGAATGGGTTTGTTCTCCTCCAGCTGTTCTGGCAGGGAACGTGAAACGATCTTCCCCAGCAGGATCACGATCTGCATTTTGCCCTCGATGGAGCAAGAAGGCAGCAGGTCGATGCATGCTCGAACGACGTTCTCCCGTGATGGCAGGTGAGAAAACAACAGGAAATCCAATTCATCATTCCGTCCCAGCGTATGCACCAATGCTTGAGTGATGTCATATCCTTCAAACTGCAGAAGCCCCCTCACCGCACTCGCCGCAACAGCCACATCCTCGTCTTCAACCGCCGCAAAAAAGTCCTTCCGAAGGTTGTCCGAAAACTGAACCATATCGCCCTCTCGCTCCAGAATCTTCACAACGGCATGAAGAAGCACGGAACGGACTTTTCCTTCGACAGCCTCAACGTAGTCCAGAAGAATCTCTGCGATTTTGTCCTGGCCCAGGGCTCCGAGTGCTTCCAGGAGGGCTATTTGAAGCGAGGGATTTTGGATGTTCTCGCACAGCTCACGTTGAAGTTTATCAAGGAGAAAGGGGACGGATTTCGAAGCACCGATCTTCCCCAACGCGTCTGCGACAATCGTGCGTGTGTAGGGACTGTTGTTATACGTGTCACAGAGCGCCTCGACGGGATGCGAGCTGCGAATGTTCCCGAGAGCCTCGACCGCCGATACAACCACG